>JAIRLW010000330.1 GCA_031259095.1 Planctomycetaceae bacterium
TAAAATTCGGTTTTTATTTTTTTAATTTAAAATATTACGAACAAATGTTTCTGTAGTTTCAAGAAGGCGATCAGTTTTCGAGCCGAAATATTGTACAATATTTCGCCCTGAAAGGGCAACATACTATAGTTGATAGTGGAAAGTTGATAGTGGAGAGTGCCGCAAGCGGAATTATTGCCGTTTGGGTAGTAATCCGCTTGCGTAACTCTCCACTATCAACTATTCTGCCCTTACAGGGCTTATATGGCTTATTTTTGTTACGTAGGGCGTTGCCCTACGCTAATGCCGGTTGCCCCGTTGGGGCGATTTTAGTGAATATATTTTTAAAACGAAAACCGAAATTTCAAATGTGAGGAGTATATCAATCTATATCTATTATGGGTATATACTATATCTGCATCAACTTTTAGAAATTGTTTATCCAATTTTTAAATAGTGTAATTCCACTAATAACTCAGACAACGCATCCAGGTTTGCAGATTCAGGCGTTGCCGTACCATAAGCACGGCTGCCGACAACACAATTCGAAAATTTCAGCGAAGAGCAGGCAATATTTCGCCGAAAGGTTTTCACCCACGGTCGCGTCGGCGATAGCCGGCTTTGACCCTGTGAACGGATGGCAATCAGATTCCCAAACGGACGGGAATGCCAAGTGCCGGATTGAATCAGGGTTCCGGCGATGTTTCGGCGAAACATCGCCTACCTTTTGAATCGCGTACATTTTATTTATTTGTGAGAGTAACGATTTCCGCAACACGTTGGCATCGTTGTTTGATTTGTTCCCAATTTCCTTCGGCAATATCGGTTTTGGACGCAATCCATGTTCCGCCGCAAGCCAACACGGTTGGGACAGCAAGATAGTCCGCTAGATTCGATTCTGAAACACCGCCAGTCGGTATGAATTGGACTCCGGTATGAGAGTAAGGCGCGGAAATCGCTTTGAGCATCGGAATCCCACCCATCGCTCCCGCCGGAAAAAATTTAAGTACCGTAAAATTCATCGCCAACGCCGACTCAATTTCGCTCGGCGTACAAACTCCCGGAATAAACGCCCATTCCATTGATTCCGTCAAATCAATCGTTTCGGCATTCAATCCCGGAGCCACTCCAAATTTTGATCCTGCATGAATTGCGTCGTGAATATTCGTAGGAGTTAATACTGTTCCGGCTCCGACACAAAGTTCAGGACGTTTTTCTACAAGAGTGCGAATCACCTCCGCAGCGGCTGGAGTCCGAAACGTAATTTCCGCCAACGGCAACCCGCCTTCAAGCAACGCATCCGCTAACGGCAACGCCGCCGAAACATGGTCAATCGCAATCACCGGTATCACCCGATATTTTTTAATCGTTTCAAAAATAGTGTGCATAATTGTGTAAAAAATGGTAAAGTGGAATTTGTGGTTTGGGTTTTGTGATTTTTATGATTTGGGACGCAAGCGGAATAATAGCCTTTGCCGTAAAAAATTCCGCTTGCGCCACAAACCCCAAATCCAAAATCTAAAAAAACATTACGAAAACCGATTTTTGTACGAACCAAACGGTAAAAGCCGGTCTTTTTTAAAAATTCTGATACAATAATATCCCGAATCTGTTTTCTGAGCGTTTGCTTTTTCTGCACTCCGAACAGAGGCGTCATTGGCAGTGGAAATATCAATGAAGACTCGTTTTTTCCCGATTGCCTTGCAACGTCGGCAAATTTCACGGATACATTTCGGTCCCCAACCTTGCCCGCGACTTTCCTGCCTTGTAAAACAAACAGAAATAAATGCTTCATCATCTTCCAAGCGAAAAAACAGACCATACATACGTTTTGCCCGAACCGCACACACCGCATAAGTGTGAATTGTTTCGCCGCGCATTCCGAGCAAAAGATATTCGTAACTACTTTGTACAAAACTTTTCATAAACATTTCCCGCCTTGAATCAATATCGTAACCGCCCAAATGAATCATCCGGTCAATATCCGATTCTGTTGCAATTTTCCATGTAATATTGTTATCATCATCATCATCATCATCATCATTGGCGTTGTCTGTCGGAGCGTCGGAATTGTTACGGGAATCATTGGACGGATGGTCATTGCTGAGATGAAATTCAAAAATCAAAAGTAGATCAATCCAAAAAATCTCTCGGACAATTCCCCAAAACTTTCGGAACCGGCTCCGCTCCGCCCATCGGTTCAACCATGTAATCATTTTAATTATTTTAATTAATTGTTTTAATTAATTGTTAATAGTTGCCATTTTTTGATGTGAATTTTTTTTTTTTGAACACAAAATTTTTATAATTATTTTTCGTGTTTTTCCTATTTATTCATATTCAAAAACCGAATTTTCAAATGTGAGGAATATAACAATTTCGAAACAATCATCAATTTTATTCTATTTTTGTAATAACGCTTTTCAAAATACCATTGGCAAGTCGTGTTCGGATGGAATCGCCGTTTTGAACTTCATTGATATTTTGGATTCGCCGTCCGTTTTCTGTTTCGGTAAGACTGTATCCTCTTGCCAAAATGGAAAGCGGACTCAATGCGTCAAGAGCCGCCGCCGTTTTACTGAATTTTTGTGCGAAATTTTGGATACGGTAATCAATGGACCGTTCTAAACGTTCTTCAAACAAATCAACCGCACGGCGGCGGTTTTCGATGATTCGTTCCGGTAATACCAGCGCGGATTGTTTCTCTAAAAACAACAGGCGGTCGCGACAAAACCGTAACCGTTTTTCCAACAGATCATCGAGTTGACGTTGAGTTTGTAACAAGTTTCGTGATAATTCGGCGTCTTCGGGCGCGATTCGTTCCGCCGCTTCACTGGGAGTCAACGCCCGAACATCGGCGGCAAGATCGCATAATGTTACGTCAATTTCATGACCAACGCCGGAAATTACCGGAATTGTTGAAGCGGCAATACTTTGCACCAAAACTTCTTCGTTAAACGCCCACAAATCTTCGCGGCTTCCTCCACCTCTTGTTACGACAATACAGTCTATCGGCTGTTGTAACGCGATACGATGAACTGTTTGAACCGCTCCCGCAATTTCCTGAGCCGCACCGCCGCCTTGCACCCGAACCGGAATAATTAAAACATTAACCCGTTTCGTCCTTCGTCCGAGAACTTGCAAAAAATCACGAATCGCCGCGCCGGACGGACTAGTAATTAACGCAACATTTTGAATTACTTTGGGGAGCGGTTTTTTATGTCTTGTTTCAAAAATTCCTGTTGCGGCAAGTTTATCATAGAGTTGACGAAACGCGAGTTCAAGCGAACCGATTCCTTTCGGTTCAAGTTCACTCACAATCATCTGGTACTTACCTTGCGGCGGATACACATCAAGCCGTCCGCGACAAATCACTTCCAGCCCGTCTTTAATTTTGAAACGAAGTTTTGCAACCGTCGATTTCCAAATAACCGCAGGAAGTTGCGATTCTTCATCTTTGAGCATCAAATAAACGTGACCGGAACGCGGTTGGGTCAAATTAGAAATCTGACCAATCACTTCAATATTACTAAAATTTAATTCGATTAACTCTTTAAGACGAAGCGTTAATTCTGTTACCGACATCGGCTCTTGCGGAACTGTTTTCGTAACGGACGCTCGTTTTTCGGCGGTTCTTTGTTTTTCTTCGTTAAAATCGAAAAGCGGAGTCAATCCGGTTTGTCCTGATTTTTTTGTGTTCTGATTTTTTGAAAACATTTTACAATAATACTGCAAAAGAAGTCCACAGATTATGCCGATTTACGCAGATTGTTTTTTCAATATCGGCGTGAATCAGCGGACAATAAATAATCTGTAATATTTCAGTGGAATTTTCATAATATCCGGCGTATATTTTGTTTACGGTTAAAAATCAAGAGGTAGGCGGCTTTTCGCTGAAAGGTTGCGTCGGCGACTCGCCGACTTGTACCCTGATTATGGTTGGCAATCACCGTAGGCTAAAGCCTACAGTTAATAAAGTATTTTAGTGAATAGTGTATGGCGGAGGACGCAAGCGTACCATTTACCGTGTACGTGTGTAATCCGCTTGTGCAACTATTAACTATTAACTATTAACTATTTTTGTCCCGTTAGGGACAAAATATTGGCAGAAAAAATGTAATAAAAAAATATCCTCGTCCCGCAGGGACGTTATGTTGGTAAAATTTATATTGGTATCCGGTTTTAATCAACATTGCGTCCCTACGGGACGCCTGTTTTTAATTGCCATCGTTTAATCAAATTTTTCTGAATTTTTTAGCGACGTCGAGAATGACCCATGCGGCAAGAATGGAAAAACAGATCATTGCCGGAACGCGGTAACGAATGGAACTGACAAAAATGATATGCAAACCTGTAATATAAACCGCCGGAATCCAAAGTAACCGAACTGAAAAATCATAAAACATCGACCGAATCACGCCAACCAAGCCCAACGCTAAAACCGGACAATAGGTACAAAAAACCAAAATTGTTACGATAAAATTGGAAAGCGATTCTTCGTTTGGTTGGAAATTCCAGAGCCGAAAAAATTTTGTTTTTGCCAGTTTCCAAGCGAGATCAGGATGTTTCCACGCCCAATGAACCGCCGCCTGACGCATTTTTTGGTTGAGCCGATATTCTAAAGTGTTTTCTGTTGCCTTGTCGGAACGGTTGTTGGAAAGGCGGAGTTCGGCGTTACGAAATTCTTCGACAAATTCCATATTACTGGCTCCGGTTGCTTTCGGATTTAGTCCGTCGTAAAGACTGGAACCGACTTGTAATGTGGTTGAAACGAAATGTCCAGAAACGTGATAATTACGAATCCACCAAGGAATCAGGCAAAGTGTACAGATAATGAAAATAACAACGCCGGATTGGAGAATGGGTTTATAATTCCGCAACGAAAAAATCGTTCCGAACATGACGGCAAATGGAATAAAGTAAAGCCAACTAGGACGGCAATAAACCGCTATTGCCGCAAAAAGACCGGATAAAAGAAGGAAACGCCAATGTGTTGTTGGAAAGGACCGGAACGCTTTGACCCAGTACCCGATATGTAACACCAAAAAAAGACAAAACGGAGCCTCGCTCAACACAAGAACACTCATCATAATATTGAGCGGATCAAGGGCGGTAATCCATCCGGCAATCAATGCCAACGCCGAATCGTGAAACAGAATCCGCGCAAGCCATGCCGCCGCGAAAACGGTTAACGTTCCAATAAAAATATTTTCGAAACGTGCAGCGCGTATGGACGGATTATCGCCGAAAACGAGGAACAACGGCGACAGAATGACCGGATAACCCGGCATTCGGTGAATGGTCTGATCGCCATAAGTGTACGGTTTGCCGTGCGCAATCGTTTGTCCTAATTTCCAATAGGTGTCGCTGTCGCCGAAATAAAATTGTTCTGCGCCCGCGCGGTATTCCCAATAACCAGCCGCAACAACACGAAGTAGTAAGGCAACAAAAAAAAGGAACAACCAGGAATGATAACGTTTCATAAAATTTTCGGAGTTTTTTTAAAGGGTAACGATCTATTGTTATTAACCACCGATAAAAACTTCGACTGCAATCGACCAAAATCGATTTTAGCCGAATTGAGTCGATTTCGGTCGATCAAAAAACAAGTTTTTAGAATTTGCCTTTCGTAAACATTCGTGTTTTTCGCGGTGAAAAGAAAATAATTTAAAAACAATTTGCGAAAATCAGCGTAATCTGCGGATTTTTCTCTCTGTGGTTAATTAAAATAGACTGTTACACGGTTTGTTTGTTTATGGTTCTGATTATGCCAAACGTAATGATTATATCATTGCATAAAATAATTTTCAATAAAGTTTCCGATTGGGTCGATAACCAAGTGTTGATGTTATTGTCCTTTCGGCAATCATCATTCACGTATTCGGTTTCTCATCCTTTCACCTTTTAAGGAAAGAGCCATGACATCCCCCATCCTCCCCAATGTTCCCGACGAGGGAACAACCGAAAGCCGTGCGCTTTCTCCATCGATGAAAATTTTTGCCGCAACAACAATTATTGTTGGAGGCGCGGCGGTTGCGGCAGCATTTTGGAAGGCGTCGCTTGATTTCGGAGTTATTGATTCTGATATAGATCGGAAGAGCA
>JAIRLW010000336.1 GCA_031259095.1 Planctomycetaceae bacterium
AGTTGATCACAAAATAAAAATTCCACTGAATAGTTACAAAGAGGCAAATATTAAAAACCACTTAATAAAACCCTTAAATTTAAGCATATTTATTATCGTACTTTTAGGAAAGTGCAAATTTCAGTGGATTGAGGTAATTTCTAAAAACTCATTTTTTGATCGACCGAAATCGACTAAAATCGATTTTAGTCGATTTCGGTCGATTTCGGTCAATGTTTAGTCGGTGAAGAAATAAATTTTTAGAAGTTCCCTTTAGCGTTTTGAGTTTATTAATTGGGTCAAGAAAAAATCCCAAAATAAAAAACGAATCTTTATTGTCAAGACAAATAATTCTGGTATATTGCTTATCTGCGTAAACCTTGCTGATTACGTAAAATAAAAAATCTGTTAATAACAAACACGCTATGAGTTCAATTACCGTTAATAATCTCCTTCAACGGCAAACACCGCTTCGATTTATTCACGCTTCTGATCTCCAGTTAGACCGAACACTTGAACTGGTTGCGGAAGGTCCCGCCCACTGGGAACAACGGATGCTCAATGTCGCGCGACGCGGTGCGGAACGGTTGTTCAGGAAAGTGATCGAAGAAAATGTTGAATTTCTGATCCTAAGCGGCGATATTTTGAATTGTCATCTTTCTCCGCCGGGCAATTTTTTGTTTCTCCTTGAGCAGTTTGAACAACTCAAAAAAGCCGGAATTGCGGTGTATTGGGCTGGCGGTGAATTGGACTCTCCCGAAAATTGGTCAACCGCTTTTCCCTTGCCCGACAACGTTCATACTTTTCCCGGTAATTCCATTCAGGAATATTACATTTACCGAACTGGAGAATCCGAAACGATTGCGGTTGCTAAAGTTGTTGGTATCAGCCGAAATCAGCAACGGCGACGGATTCGGAGTTCGGAATTTCCGATGGATTCCGGCGGACTTTACACGATTGCGGTTGCCAACGGCGACGTAGAACCTGAATCGTTGACCCAACGGCGAATCGATTTTTGGGCGCTCGGCGGAAGTACCCGACGACAGATTTTTCATGGTAATCCCCGAAAAAAAGGCTTGGACGGTAAACCAATCCCGATGGAACTTCCCGATCTTTCCGCTTCGGGAACCAAACGTGAACGGAATAACCTTCCGCCACAACCGTATCTTGTTCATTATCCCGGCGCAACTGTTGCCAGAACTCCCAAAGATTTAGGAAGTTACGGGGCAACTCTGGTCGAAGTTCCTTACGGCGAAGACCCGGTGTTGACGTTTTTTCCGACGTCGCCGGTACGTTGGATAAACGATGTGATTACGTTGGAAGCAACCGATGACGGCGGGAAATTAGCGGATGAATTACGGTTGCGGATTAAAAATCACCGCGAAACTCAGAAAAGTGATGATTTATTCATCAATTGGTTTGTCGATGTTCCGCCCGGAACGCTCGCCTCCAGTCTGAGACGCGGTGCGTTAACGGCAGACCTATTAAGTGAACTCCGTTCAGTTTACGGTAAAGATGATCCGATCACCTGGTCGGTTGCGCTGACATTGTTGCTGCCCGAACAACTCCCAAAACAATATTATGAACAACAAACGATTCTTGGCGATTTTCTGCGTTCAGTGAAACATTTTCAGGATCATCCGCAAAAAATAATCAATCTGGAACCGTATTTGCCCAAAGATTGGGGAACAGAAAACCAACTAAACGCTTTACTCTTAGCCGACAAAATGAACGATGAAACCGATAAAGGAGATAAAATAATTGGTGAAACCGGAGATTCGGAAGAAAAAAAACAACCAAAGTCTGTTCAACTCACTCAATCGCCGACACAAACCGAAACTCAACATCGCGTTCTTTGTGAAGCCGCTATGGTTGGTCTTGAACTGCTCGGAAAAACAGGAAACGACGACTGGAAAATAAAAGAAGAACAAAATAGTGAATAGTAAATAGTTGATAGTGAATAGGGCATTCTAAACATTCGTTTTAAAAATTATTTGTCCCAATTGTCTCTAATGTCTCTAAAATAGCGATTAAGGGACAAATGAGTGGTAAATTAAATGGGTATCTAGGAAAAGGTATTGTTAGCGATTCTCAATAGTTAATATACTTCTCACGGTTAAAAGCCGACTGTTACGATTTATTATTTTTAGCGATATGTTACGTGAACCTTTATATTCGTTTCTTGAAAATGACCGGTTTGACCGTGAACATTCTTACAATGAGCGGGAATTACAGGAATTTTTTAATCAGGGACGGATTGGACACGCAACAGAACTTTGGCTCTGGGACGGCGAACATTCCCGTTTGGCAGGAACTTACGAATCGCTTTTCATTCGGAACCGACGGTTTAAAGAACGTCGGTTAGGAATATTTGGGACAAAAAATTCCGGCAAAACCGCCTTGCTCGATTGTTGTACAAAATATGGTAAAAAGACCAAAGACGGTTCTATTCTGATTAACCGCAGCACGCCCAACCAATTAACGCGCGGAATTTCGATTGTTGAATTTTCGTTGCTGAACAACGGAATGGCGTGGGAAATCCGAACGCTGGATTATTCGGGCGAACCGAATTATTCGCAACCGAATCATTCGGAACAGTCGGAAAAAATCAATGAATGGTTTACCGAATGCGATGCGTTGCTTCTGTTGCTTGACAGTACGAAAATAGCGGATCAAACGGAAGAAATCCGGCATTTTCTCGATCAGTTGCGGCGCCGTTCGCCGGACGGCAATCGGATTGACAAACCGATTGCGATTATTTGGACGAAAATAGATTTATCCGATCATTTTTCTGAAACGGAACGGAAACAGGAAATTCAATCTATTGTTGAAACATTCGGCAAACAGGACGCGGTGGAAACATTTTTTATTTCGATTTTTGATCCTGATTCGGTAATTCGTCCGATTCATTGGAGTGTGCGGACGATTGACGAAATGAGGTACGAAAAAGTTGTCCGGTCGGATTTGAAATCGAAACGGAAAATTTTGAACGAATATAAATCTCTCCGTGATACTTGGGGTATTAATCGCGGCGAACTTGGCGAAAAAATTGCGGAACATATTACTGTACTGGAAAAGGAATTGCGGCGGTCAGATATATTGGGCGCAATTGCTGGTTTTGTGTTGATAGGTTTTTGTATCTTTCTTGTTGGAAGAGATCATTCGGGTAAAAGAAATCTTTCCTATTTTCTATCCGCTAAAGACAATATCAAACGCGCTGCTAAATATGAAGAAGTGGAAATTATTTTGAAAAATTATCGCGGATTCTGGACTCCGAAAAAATTTGTTGCGGAAATAGAACAACTGGCATTGGAAAAAAAACAAGAACTTTCTGTACGTGAAACGGAAATAGCATTTGAGACGGCAAAATACACGATTGAACACGCGGAAACGCCGGAAAAAATTGATACGGTGATTAACCATTTCTATGAGGAGTCGCCGGCTCCGACAAAGGAACAACATGAGATATTGACGGAGTTGGCGGCGGAAAAACATCGGATTCTCCGTTTTGCGTCGGCGTTGAAACATTTACGGACAGAAATAGAACATTCGACTGATTTTGCCGGCACGAAACGGCTTTACGACCGTTTTCTTGAAACGATAACACCGGACGCTTACCCTGAACAAACGGTTCTGATTGAAGAAATCCGTGCGGAAAGGGAACAGATGATTGAAGATGAACGGAAGGGAGTCATGTTTCTTCCGGCGACGGCTTTTTTTGAAAAAGTGAAACGGATTGACCAACAGTTGAAAGCGTTTCATAAAAATGATCCGCAATTTAAGAATCTCGAAGAAGAACGTACAAAAATTGCGGCGGACTGGGAACGTTACGATTACGAAAAATTTTATCGAGTTGTTTCTCAGGTTCGGACGGTTGCGGATTTAAAAAAGGTTAAAGAACTTGCGGATCAATATATTTTAGAAACGGAAAAACGGTCAACGCTTCGTATCAACAGTTTAGGCAAAGCGAATGTTGAAAACTGGTTGACGTGGTTTGACGGACTTCGTAAGGAACATTCCTTTGAGTTAACGGTTTTGCAGATTCGTATTCCCAAAACGTTTTTTGCAACACCGGATTTGCAGGGAAAACTGACGATTTCGCTTCAGGTTGGCAAGTTGAAATCGGAGATAACAATTCCGCAACTTGACGAAGTTCAAAAGCAGTCGGATACGATTTTACTTCCGTTGGATTTACGATGTTCGGTGGACAACGCTGTTTGGGACGAAAAAAAGAAAACGAAAATTATTTTAACAGTTTCGGAATATCGAGAGGGCTGGTTGTATTGGGGGCGACCGGTTACTCGTGCAATTTGTGAGGTTTCGGGTTCGGAATATCCGTTTATGGAATTTTGCCCGACGCCGGACGGTGTTTTTGTTTTTTCGCACAACAACGCAATAATTACCGTAACAACCGATTCCCGAAACCTTGCCATGCCATTGCCGGAAAGAGGAGCAAGGTAATTAAGTCCTTGTCTATTTTATTTTTTTGTTCAGGTATTGTGAAATCTATTGGGTATCGTTTTTAGCCTTGAAAGGGCGTTCAGATATTGTATATCTAAGATGATAAATTGTAATATATCAGTGGAATTTTCCAAAACGTCTTTTAACAGTTTCCGCAAACCTTATTTTCAACCTGATTTTTTCCTAACAAAACAACCTCAGTAGCAATGAATCCCGTAAAAACCAACCTCATTACCTTATTACCTCATTATTCGTTTATGTTTTTAATGAGGTAATAAGGTTGTATCTATGTTGTGTCTTTGGCTACTGAGG
>JAIRLW010000400.1 GCA_031259095.1 Planctomycetaceae bacterium
CAATGGGACGAATGATTTATTTAGTATTTTTAAGTAAAAGGGTATTTTTAGAGGTTTGCCAGAGATTCCCCGTATTCAACCCGGCGGCCAAAGAAGCGGACGACCTCCAAGCAGATGGAAATGCAAATGATACACCGTTTGTCCTCCATTCTGACCGTAATTCGTTACCACACGGTAACCGTCTTGCAAATTAAATTCTTTAACCAATTTACGAATGACTCCGTAAAGATGTCCGAGTAATGGAGTGTCTTCATCAGTTAATTGTTCTGTTGAAGCGATTTCTTTTTTCGGAATCAACAGAATATGAACCGGAGCCTGCGGATTGACATCGTGGAACGCCATACAAAGATCGTCTTCATAAATAATCTTTGCTGGAATTTCCTTGTCAATAATTCGTTTAAAAGTCGTTTTTTCTGACATCGCAGTTTAATAGTTATAGTTAATAGTTATAGTTATAGTTAATCGTTTTTTTGACAAATGGTCTTTTTAGAGGTTGGAATGGAAACAATTGCCCGCAAAATTCCGAAACAAACAAACAATTAATTAATTTAATTTTCTGTCTCGTTATTTTCAGGAGAAAGCGCCATTGTGGATCGTTGATGTTCTTCGTCTTCAAAACGGCGCATGAGTAACATTTTTGAAAAAAATAACCATTCAAGAAAAATGTCTCCAATCACCGACAGAAAACTTCCCGCCGCTCCGCAACAGAATAACATTAAAATTCGATTGAAAAGATAGCGGGGATTAATTTTGTAACTGTTCGGTTCAATCCAAGAAGCATCAGCGGTTATCAAAAAAACGCCGCAAAAGAGTCCGCACCAAAATCCCATACATTGCGCACACGAAATCAGTCCCGACAAAAATTCGGTCAGTGTAAAACCGGAACGTAACTCTTTGTGTTCACGATGTAATCGTATCCGTTCCGCTCTGTTTGCCAGAAAATCACGGAATGGTTGAAACAATGTCCCGCGAACCAATATAAGCGTCATGCCAATGGATGCTAACGCAAAAAGAACAAAATCAGCCATAGAATTTACCTCAAATTCCTTCGATGATTTTTCAGTAACTTATCTTCTCCAAACTAACGCAGTAAACAATATTTAATCGCCAAACATAGATTTATCGTCCGTGAATTTCTGTTCAACGTATCCGCTTACTGCACTGATTTCTAACATGCTGATTATCGGTTTAATTTAATTTTACCGCGTCCAACTCGGTCCGCCGTAAACCGTTCCGCTTGATTGTGATGCGGATGCGGACGATGAAGTCGAAGCAACTGGTCCTGCCCAACTTGTTTTATTAGACGACGTATTGCATTGCGGACAATAACTCGATTTCGTAACACCCGACGCTGTATAAAATGACTTTTGCGACTGACCGGAAGAATTTTTTTGTGAAGTTAACGTTTTACCGCATGTCTCACAAACATAACTGTCACTGCCAACTCGTCCGCCATAACTCGCATAAACATTGGAAGTGACAGAGGTTGCTCTGCCGCAAACCGAACAGTAATTACTGTTGTTCAAACCGGAAATAACTGAACTACGTGAAATTGTTGCTGATGAAATAGCCATTGTTTCGCTCCTTCCTGAAAACTCGGCTCAACCGGAATTAAAAACCGGTACTCATAAACCATTATTGCCTTTATCGTATTTTGTGCATCCGAAAAAATAATACGAATAACCAATTTCAGTTTGTACCAGATATTCACGTCTCACCGATTTTACCGATTTGTCCGGTTATACCGATTGACCCAGTTCAAACGTATTTTCAGCCATATTTTTAGGAGAATTTCTGAAAACCTATTTTTGACGGGATAAAATCGACTAAAATAATCTTTTATCGAAGTTTTTAGAAATTGCCTCAATAATCCTCTTGATAGTCTTTCAAAAAATCGAATAATTGGGGAGTATCAATTGTCACAACCAATAATATACTCTATGTACTTTAAAAACGTTTTTCGTCTATAAAATCACGAAATATTCGGACTGGAAACAATATTCGGGAACTTCTAAAAATTCGTTTTTAATCACAGAATTATTTGTCCCAATTTGTCTCTAATGTCCCTTATGTCCCTAAAAAGGAGAAAACCAATGTCAACTAACAATATTCCCGATTCCAAATTCCCGATTCCAACGGTTTAACATTCGAAAAAGTTTGGCAACTGTTTCAGGAAACCAGAAAGAACTGCGGGAGCTGTTCAAAGAAACCGATAAACAGATGAAGGAAACTGATCGGCGAATGAAAGAAACTGATCGGCTGATACAAGAAAATGGTAAACTACAGAAAAAAATGAAAAGTTGATAGAAAAGTTGGGTAAACAATTGGGTGGTCTTGGTCAAAGTTTTGGGGAGTTGGCGGAACATTGGGTCGCGCCGGGGATTGTGAATTTTTAACGAACTCGGTTATCACTTCTACGAAGTATCTTCCCAAATTGAAATTAAGGACAATAACAACAGAACGATTACTGAAATTGATCTTTTATTAGACAAAGATGAGACCATCGCGGCAGTGGAAGTGAAAGCCAAACCGCGAGAAGGCGACATTCCGCATCACATTACTCGTCTGAATATTTTACGCGAACATATTAAACAACATAAAAAACCGGACAAAAAGATTATCGGCGCGATTACCGGAGCCATCTTTGATAAAGAGATCAAAGCCAATGCCATCGAAGCCGGTTTTTACACGATCACGCAAAGCGGTGATACGCTTAAAATCGGCGTTCCGGCTGATTTCCAACCGCGAATATTTTAAGCGTGTAACTTTTATTTAACGTTATCGGATAAAATTGCTTGAAATCGACTGAAATCAATTAAAATCGAACAACATAATTTATTGTGAATATGTACAGATTATTTTTCGTTTGCCTGTTGATTTTGAATTCTGCATTTAGTTTTGGCGATGATTATTCGTTGCAGACACGTCGGGCGGTTTATTCTGTTGCGCCGTTTTTGGTGCGGATTGACACTATTGGCGGTCACGAAAAAACCGGAGAGGAATTGGTCAACGAAGGAGCGGGTAGTGGTTTTCTTTTAGACCGTCAAGGTTTTGTTCTTACCAGTGCGTTTCATTTTCTGCATGAGCCGACCTCCATTCTACTCCAATTTTCCGACGGTACAAAAAAAGTTGCCCGCAAAGTTGCCACCGATTTGAACCGGATGTTGACGCTTCTGAAAGTCGAAAATTTGAACGATGATTTTCTAAGCAATCTTTTTGCAACACCGCTGGAAATCCGAATGAAAGATTCTGTTTCGATTGGTGAATCTTGTATTGCGGTTGGCGTTGCGTTCTCGCGTGACGAGTCTAATATTGCACTTGGAATTATCAGCGGTAAAAACCGAATTTGGGGTAAGGCTTTTCAAACGGATGCGGCGGTTAGTCCGAACAATTATGGCGGTTTGTTAATTGACCGACAAGGAAAATTACTTGGGTTGCTGGTTCCGCTTTCGATGACGTCCGACGAATTCACTGCCGGTGCGGAAATGTATGATGCTGGTGTTGGGATGGCGATTCCGTTTGAGGATATTCAAAGCGAAACAGTTCTCGGTAAACTCAAAAACGGAAACGATTTAGAACCGGGTTTTACCGGAATCCAATTTAAGGAAAACCGTATTTTTATTGGCGAAGCAGTTATTGACGCGGTTCAACCGGATTCTCCATCCGCCCGAGCCGGAATTAAAATCGGCGACCGCATTACGGCAATTGACGGCGCTCTTGTTAAGTCGGCGTTACAGGTTACCGTCAATCTCCGACCACGATATGCCGGAGAAATCGTAACACTCCGGCTCTTACGTGAAGGGCAGGAAAAAACCGTGTCGTTGACTTTATCAACTCTAACGAAAAAGAAAAAATAATTTTTACAACATCAATAGGGCGCCTCTACAAATTCGTTTTTTAACCTCAAAGTTTTATGAAAAATCATTTATCTTGTCCCTAATGTCCCATTAGTCCCAATGGATTAAAAAGTCCCTTTTTATAAGGACAATGGGGACTCATGGGACAAATAATCTATGTAATTAAATAATCAAATAATTAGAAATCATTTGGCAAATTGTTTTTAAATTATTTGTAGCTGCTCTTTCCTAAAAATTGATTACTTATTTGCTCTTTATGTGAGGTCGTTCCTCATGGT
>JAIRLW010000472.1 GCA_031259095.1 Planctomycetaceae bacterium
CATGGAGCAATAAGTTGTTCTGGAAAAAGTGTTCGCGGCGAACATTTTTTTAATCCGTTGACACAATCTTACGTAACAGAAACAGAACGTATCTGGATTCAAGCGGAAACCGCCGCAATCGCCGACGCATTCTCTACCGCGCTGATGACCATGAATTCCGAACAACGCCTTGCGTTCCCGTCAATAATCAATGGGTAGATGATTTTATATACTCCTCACACTTGGAAAATTCTATTTTTTGTTTCAAAATATATGTTTGCTAAAATCGTCTCAACGGGTAGGGTGTTCAAAAGGACATTTATACCTTTTGCTGTCATAAAAATTATTTTTGTATTTCTGTCCCGTTAGGAACAAGATGTTGGTAGAAAACGATGTTATCCAAATCACTCGTCCTGTAGGGATGAAATGTTGGTGAAAATCGGATTCAAATATTATTTTTACCAACATGGCGTCCCTACAGGACGCAGATCGTTTTTGTTGCATTTTTTCTGCCAATATGTCGTCCCTAGCGGGACAGGAAAATTTAATACATAACTCAAATAAGTTTATTGCTACAAAAAACAAATGAGATATTGACGATTCGCATAAATGACAAAAAACTGACTATTTTTTGAGGCTAAAGCCTAACCGTAAGGCTCTAGCCTACCATAGTAGGCTTTGGACTGACCATGATTTGATCAAGGAACAAATCGTTGAGCGGTTTTAAAGAGACGGATTTTGTTACATTTGGAAAAAGCCGAAGAGTTTCTTGATGCCGGTTCATAGTTTCGGTCAACCAGTAAACCAATTCTTTGGAGAGTTTAATGGGTTCTTTATCAACAGACACTGCTTTCTGTTGAATTTTATCGATTACTTCGTTGGTTAGAGTTAAAGGGAGAAAATCGGTTTCAAGAATTTTTTGAAATTCCGTTGGCGGCATGGTTTCGTGTGCTTCAATCCATTCGCACGCCAGAAGCGGACGAATCACATAAAAAAAACGGTTAATACCAATCGATAACCCTTGCATTCCCTGATTAAACGCTTGTTCGGCAATTTTGAAATAATGAAACAATGCCCGATTTTTTTGGAAATAAACCGGAATCAGTGCGGTTAAACGTGCGATAAATTCAGGGACTCCGCCGTAAACAATGGGACTTTGAATTTGTTCGTTTAATGAAATGTTACAGATGGAAAACATACGCAATGCTTTTCGCAGTTCAAAACCGGAGAGATCAATATTATCGGGAAAAACTGTTTCAATAGTTTCGTGCCGATCTTCAATGGAGAGATACCAATGTGTGGCGTGAGCGTAAATAAACCGGACGTCATAATCGCTGTCCGGCGAAGGAAGTCCCCATGCACGGCTTCCCGATTCGGCGGCAAAAAGGAGTCGGCTGTCATATTGGCGTGTTAAATCAGCCAAATGTTGAGTAATTGTCGGGTTAACATCCATTGTTTTAATTGGGTTGGTTGAGGGTTGATTGTTTCTGTTCGGCTTGAAGGAACTCACATTGGAATGTCACAGGAAAAATGGAATACCTTTTCAGAATAAAAAAACACAAAAAATTTTTCCAATGTTCGATTTTCTATTTTCGGTTTTTTTTGTAATCTTTCAAGACTTTGCCGTAAAATATAATAGAGAATCTCTAAAAATATCATTTGCCCAAAGATATTTTAATTATTTTAATTATTTTAATTAATAGATTATTTGTCCCATTAGTCCCTATCGTCCCTATAAAAAAAGACTTTAGTGACTTTAGGGACGATAGGGACTAATGGGACTAATGGGACAAATGATTTTTCATAAAACGTTGTGGTTAAAAAGGAATTTTTAGAGATGCCCTATTGTTTATTAGTTTTTGAAATGAATCCACTGAATAATGACAAAAAATTGCTTTCGGAAGCGGTTTAGATATTGCTTTATCGATTTTTCATATTATACTTCACTTCTTGTACTTGGAAATTCTGTTTTTGAATACGGAACACATAGAAAAAGAATTACTAAAATTCCGTGATTTCTGTGTTCAAAATATCAAAAGAACGAAAACCGATTTTAAAGTAAGAAAAGTTTCGTCAAAATCAATCACAACAACGCCAAGAATTGTCTGAACGGCAATGGCAAAACAATCGACAAAACCATGAATGAAAAACTACAAGAACGAATCATTAAACAACCCGGCGTTTGTGTAACGTGGGAAGAAGCCAAAACTGATTGGACTCAAATTAAGGGCGAGGAGGAAATTGTCCGCAAAGTTTGGGAAGAAAATGACCTCGAAGCGTACATGTTTCTCTGGCAATGCGTCCTCTCATTTTAAGACACGGGAACTCTAAAAACCTGTTTTTTGAGAGGACAAAATTGATTGACATTGACTGCAATCGCGTAAAATAATTTTTTGCACGAGTCTTTTGATTTTACGGCGATTTCAACAATGATTTTTGCCGATACTAAACCGATAGTAAAAGGTTAATCCCTAAGATTACAAGGGTAAGAAGATAAAATGATTCGGTAAATTTTAACGATTGCCGAATGTTTTCCAAATCACCTAAACTATCGCAAATCCATGTTTCGTTCCATTTTATCTCAAAAACCGGAAAAAAAAGCGAATCGGTCATTACGTTTTGAATCGCTTGAATTTCGGGAATTGTTGAGTATTTCATCAGCCGACGTTCTTCAACCGTCATTTGAACCCGCCGAATCTGTCTATGTTAACACGTCCGACATTTCAGGATTGTCCAACGTTTCGGAGTCCTTCGACATTTCAGGATTGTCCAACAACATTTCGGAATCATCCCAATCAATTGGTTCAGAGCAAAATCAATCGGCAACCGTTTTTGTGCCGTTAGCGACTACGGAGGTCAATCTTGCGCCGCCGAAATCCGCACGACCTGCGTACACTGCCACGCCAACAACATTGGAAATTTTTTGGAACTCGCCGGTTGCTACCAAAACGCTAAACACTTCCGAAATTACAGGATTCGAGATTATTGTAAAAAATTCTAAGACCAAAGAACAAATCGGTAATACGATCACGGTTAATGAAAATGTTCATTCGGTGTTGGTCGAAGGATTGGACGTCAAAACACGTTACGAAATCACGATTACTTCCTGCGGCGGCGCGGGAACTTCCAACACCAAAGCAACGCTCAAAGTTTCCGCCACAACAGCGGCTTTTCCAGCAATCACCGCAAGAGCGTCCAATTTAACCCTGACTTCCGCCAATCTAACGATTACAGACAAAGATAAAGCGGTTCCGTTTGTGGACGGAAAAACTACGAAAACCTACACTATTGAATACGTTGAAAAAACCGCGTCAACACCGGATTGGAGTAAAGCGTCAACCAAAATTATTGCGTCCGGTGAATTGGTTCAGGATGTGAAAAAAGGAACAGTTGTGGTCAAAATTGACAATTTGAAACCGGGCGTCCAGTATTTTTTCCGTGTTCACTCTGCTTACAAGGATGGTGTTACGGTGGAAAAAGACATCACGGTTGCCGGACGACATTCCACGTTAAAAACCGCAACTCTACCGGCAACAACCATTTCAAAAACTTTCTTTTCACTCAATAAAACAAATTACGAATTTGCTCTCGGTTTGAACGGCAAAGTCGCCAACATCAACAAACTCGATAGCGGTACAACAATTAGTTTTTCACTGTTAGTTTCAACGGCGACTAAAGTGGAAAAAGGAACGGGAGTATTGGAAGAAGCCGAAAGTATTACATTACCAGTGAATAGTTTCACAACCGTTGATTCCAAAGGAGTGTTTTCGATGAATCCGGTTGATCTTCAATTATTGATTGATGAGTTAGGCGCTACAAAAATGCTTGCTTCGAAAACCATTTCCCTTCAATTAGAAGTTTCTTTCAGCGGAATCACCACAACCGCCTATTCCAAAATGACCAAAATTTCCATGCCCGCATGGTACAATATTTAGGCAATTTCTAAAGTAACGGCAGCATTTTTGCTGCCGAACTTATTGGGATTACCCACCAAATCCGAAATAATCAAAAAAAATTTCTTAGCGTTTATAGACCTGGCAGTTAATTTAGGTAAGTTAAAGTAGGTAATCGAGAGGTAGGCGATCCTTTCTCCTGAAAGGTCGCGCCGGTTGATGTTTACTCAATACCAGAAGGTTTGACCTTCCTACTGCGTGTTGATTTAATAACAGAATATTTATGAAGGGCATTGCCTGCTGAACACTGAATTGTTACGAATAATTCCCAATAATCTTTTACCGAAGTTATGTTTTTTTCAAACTATCCAGAAGATTAAAAAAGTCGGGAAATGTTTTTTGGGTGCATTCCGGGTCATTAATTACCACTCCGGGTAACCGTAAACCAACCACCGCAAAACTCATTGCCATTCGATGATCGTCGTAAGTTTCAACAATTGCCGGCACTAATTTTTGCGGCGGAATAATTCGTAAACCATCAGGACGTTCTTCCGCAACCGCCCCAAATCGGCGCAATTCCGCAGCAAGATCCGTAATACGATCCGTTTCTTTAAATCGAACATGTTCCATATTGGTCATTTCTGTTGCGCCTTCGGCAAACAGTGCGGTTACCGCAAGAGTTTGGGCAGTATCACTCAGAGAATTCATATCAACCGAAATTCCCCGAAGCGGTTTGTCTATTGGACGACTTACCGTAATTGAATCCGTTTGCCATTGAACATCGCAACCCATTTTTTCAAGACAATCCGCAAACGCAATATCACCTTGCAGACTCTGCCGCGACAACCCCATTACCGTAACTGAACCGCCGCAAACTGCCGCCGCCGCGAAAAAATACGACGCTCCCGACGCATCCGGTTCTATCCGATACGTTTTCG
>JAIRLW010000384.1 GCA_031259095.1 Planctomycetaceae bacterium
CAAATAACTTACGCATCTTTTTTCTAATTAATGTATTTTGCCCATTTTTCCAAAACATACGTAGAATCAAAATTACACCCTTAACTATTAACTATTAACTATTAACTATTAACTATTAACTAATCTCTCCCCCTTCTTGATTGAATTGGTCGGAAAGGATAGAATAACAAACCTCATATTTTACGGCGTTAAAAATTTTGACGTTATAACATTTCATTTCAACATTTTTTGGAAAAATCGGAGAAGGAGAACTTAAATATGCCGTCAAAGGAAGAAATATTCGAGGGCGTAAAAAATGCGTTGGTGGAGGCTTTGGCAGTGGACGACGACGAAGTAACTCCAAAATCAACATTGGTCGGCGATCTCGGCGCCGAATCTATTGATCTTTTGGACATTGTTTTCCGTCTGGAAAAATCATTTGAGATTAAAATCGAACGCGGTGAACTCGTCCCGGACGACATCGTCAATGATACTCAGGAAAAATACGTTAAAGACGGCAAACTCACCGAATTAGGTCTTGCTGAAATTAAAAAACGTATGCCCTTCGCCGATCTTTCCTCATTTGAAACAAATCCAATGGTTCAGAATCTGACCACCATTCTGACGGTTCAGGATATGTGTTATATTGTCGAGCAAAAGCTGAACACTGTCAATTAACTGTTAATGTTCTATGCACTGGTACTGGATTGACCGCATTACCGTATTTGAAAGTCAGAAACGAGCCGAAGCCGTTAAAGCAGTAACGCTTGCGGAAGATCATTTGCATGACCATTTTAAATTTGCGCCTTTGATGCCCGGTTCGCTCATTATCGAGGGAATCGCTCAAACTGCCGGATTGCTCCTTTACGAAGCCAAAGGAT
The DNA here is from genome assembly GCA_031259095.1 of Planctomycetaceae bacterium. GTDB lineage: Bacteria > Planctomycetota > Planctomycetia > Pirellulales > Thermoguttaceae > WRKP01. Next base: position 861 of record JAIRLW010000384.1, read on the forward strand.
ATAAAGAGAAAGTTGTTCTTGCTAAAATCCCTAAATTCACGTTTCACCAGATCAATGTTGTTCCCGGTGAAATTTTGACTTATAAAGTTTGTCTTGAAACATTTCGGGAAGATGGCGGCGTGGCGTCGGTGCAAGCCTATCGGAATAACGAACTTTTGGCGGAAGGGGAATTGATGTTTGCTCACTTGGGGCAGGCGTTTTCCGATCAATCACTGTTCGCAGACGGCGATATGCTTGATATGATGCGGCTTTTCCGTGTTTTTGAAGTGGGAATCGCCGCCGACGGAACAAAATTACTCGACCCGGAGTGCCAAGAAAGAAAGTGAATCGTTATAGTGAATAATGAATAGTTCGCATACGGAATTATAGTAGTTTGGTATCTATTTCAGTTGAATTTCCGTTTATGATAGGAAATCAAGAGGTAGGTAATGTTTCGCCGAAACATTGCGTCGGCAATAGACGACTTTGCCTCTGTTTACGGATGGAAAATTAAAACCCAACCGCATATAACGCAAATGGAAAACCAATGGGTACGACCTTTGATTGTGGTTACGCTGCGATAGGATTAACTTCGTAAATTCAGAAACAATAGAAATTTTACTCATAAAAATTTACCTAATTTAACGACCAGTCTGTGAACGCTGGAAAAATATTTGAGATGAAGGATAAAATCGGAGAAAGACAAGAACAATCAGAATCAGTACGTCAGGGTAATATTTACGATGTTTTTGTCAAGAATATTTTCAGTCGTGTGTTGGTATTCATTGATTTTTTGCTGAATTATGCGGATCCGGAATTTGTTAGTAAAATTGATTTAGAAAAAATTTCTCCTGCACCAACACATTACATTACTCCGAAAGGAAAGGAACAGATTTTAGACTTGGTTTTTTCCTGTCCGCTCAAAAATCGAACGGACGCCAAAGTAATGATCGTTTTCGAACATGCAGGAAATACATTCGACGATATACCTATTCGCTTGCTTTGCTATGCAACTTCGATTTGGTGGCAGGAACTTAAAGACGGTAAAACGGTTCTATCGGTAATTTATTTTATTGTTGTGCGTACCGGCGCCAAACCGCATTACGGTTCTTATCCGAAAGTAACTGATTGGTTAACCAAAGATGAAAATGGTCAGCCAATGGGGTTTGCACCGGATGTTCATTATTACGTGGTTGATTTACCGAAATATGACGGCAATTATTTGCGTGGAGAACCGGAATTACGAGCGGCAATAGGTATTTTGAAAAATATGACGGAGGGCAATGAAGCCGACTTTGCCCAAGCCATGTTGCCAATCGCGGAAATTGCCGATGCTCGGCAACAGAAAATACTAACAAAAGAGATACTCAATTTTGTCGATAAAGCTTTCACCGCCCATCATAAACGATTGGAAGCCGAAGCGATTCAAAAAGCGTTAACCCCCATTTTTAATGAAAGGGCAAAAAACATGACAATATCATTTTTTGATGAACTCAGAGCAGAAGGCGAAGCGAGAGGCGAAGCAAGAGGCAAGACGATTGCCGGTCAAAATATGGTTTTGGCAGCTTTGCGTAAAAAATTTAGAAAAATTCCCAAACATATTGAAGCGTCAATTTGTAATATGTCAGACCCGATTGCTTTAGAATCTTTGATTTCCGATGTCATCGAAAGTCAGACTTTAGACGAATTTGAGAATGCTATAATGTAAAAATCATTATTTTTTAATCGTAAGAATTATGAAATATATTGTCCTAATTTACTAAAAAATGAAACGACGAGTAGTTATAACGGGAATTGGGTTGGTTACGCCGCTTGGACATGAGGTTGAAACGGTTTGGCGAAAACTCTTGAATGGTGAATCCGGTGTCGGAAAGATTACACTTTTCGATGCTGATAATTTTCCGACGAAAATTGCCGCTGAGGTCAAAGATTTTGACATGTCGGTGATTGGTGAAGATCCGGCGGACTGGGAACTTCAGGATCGTCATACTCAATTTGCGGTTGGCGCCGGTTTTAAAGCAATGGTCGATGCCGGACTTTGGGATGCCGCAACGAAATCAAAAGCATTTCCGTATGATTCGGAACGAATCGGCGTTTATACCGGAGCCGGTGAAGGAAAACAAGATTTTGATAAATTTACCCAAATGATTTTAGCCGGAGTCGGCGGTCAAGCGGATGGGCAATTCGATATGGGTAAATTTATCGAAAAGGGTATTGAAATTCTCAATCCGATTCGGGAACTGGAACAGGAACCCCACATGTCCGCCGCACATTTGGCGGCAATGTTTCAGGCATACGGTCCCAATGTTAATTGTCTTACAGCTTGTGCTGCCAGTGCGCAGGCAGTTGGTGAAGCGGTTCAGATTATCAAACGCGAGGAAGCCGATATCATGATTGCCGGCGGCGCCCATTCAATGATTCACCCGTTTGGCGTTA
>JAIRLW010000385.1 GCA_031259095.1 Planctomycetaceae bacterium
GGAAATTGCCGCCATGCCGGAAGGCGAGCGCGAAACCTACCAGCATAACCTCAACGATTATCGAACTTATCTTGCCACGCTTGAAACAGCAGAAAAAAAAGGAAGTGTCAAAGGCAGAGCCGAGCGAGAAATGGAGATTGTCCGAAATCTCAAAACAATGGGACTATCTCAATCAGACATCGCTAAAGCAACCGGTCTGTCGCTTGATGAAATCGAAAAAATTTCATTGAATGAATGAATGAATAATAATGTTGACGGTTTGTGCCGCAAGCGAATAACAAACCATACGATAAAAACGCCGCTTGCACCACAAATCACGAATCATAGATCACCATGATCACAATCAAAATTTCACGAAACGTAAAATGAACATTGCGTCAATACGAAACAAAATATTACGAATAATTTTATTAAGCGGATTGTTTACCGTTTTGTTATTGCGGTTCTCTGCTGTTTTGGCGGAGACGACGGAACAAGTGGCAGCGCCGGAATCGAACGCTTTACCGGAATCAATTTTTACGCCGGCAACATCGGCAAAACCGGTAACAACAACTCCGATTCCGCCTAAATCTGAACGTCAGGAACCTTATCGTGTTTTTTTCCCGATAGATTCGCATCAACAATTTGTCGGTAACACGGTTTATATTCCGATGGATTTTCTGCAATTATTGTCACAACATGCCAAGACGGCGGGACATGAACCGCATCATCAATGGAATATTGAACGGGCGGAATATCAAGGTTCTCTCATCCGTAACCCGCTCACTCAAGACGTTGAACTGTCCGACGATTTCAAAGCGGTTTTTGAAATCAATCTGGATGCGGAAAACGCAACAATAATTTTTCCATTGCTGCCGCTTTTCAAAGACCGTGTTTTTTGGGACAATAAACCGATTCAGGCAATTCGGCGGACAACGTCAAATAAAGAACATGGCGTATGGACTTTTAATATTGAAAACGAAAAAAAAGGAAAACACCGTTTGGAAATGGCGCTTGCACCAAAACAGGAAGAACATGAGAAAACACGGCGAATTTCGTTAAATATTCCCAAAGTTCCGAATACGGTTCTCCGTCTGAAAACGCCGCAAGACGCGCCAATCATTAACGTTTCAGAGTGTTTGGGCGCGGTAACGCCTAATTCGTTGACGTCGCTGAATTTTGTTGCAGAAATTGGTCTTTCGGATCAACTTATTTTTTCGTGGAATAACGAATTAAACCGTAACGTTTTAACCGTTTCCGAAGTCGAACAATTTTTCCGGCTTTGGGCAAAACCGACGCAGGTTGAAATCCGAACTTATTTTCGTTTCCGAATTGAGGGCGGACGTGTTCAGTCTCTTCATCTTCAAACCGATCCGCGTTGGCATCGTTCCGGTCCGTTTCATTGTGAAGAACATCCGATTGATCAAATCGAAACTTATCTTGATTCCGCCGCGACTGATAACGTAACATCGTTACAAAATGAGATTGTCCGGCTGAATTTCAAAACGCCTGTTTCAGGAATTTTGACGGTAAGTGCGGGTTTTGTTCTTCGTGATTTTAACGGAATTGGTAAAGTCCGACTGCCGCAATTTCGCGCGTTACAATCGCGGATTACTCGCTCGATGCTTGCTGTTTCCGCTGATCCGGTGATGGAACTCGATTATCCGAACACCGGTCTCGGAACAGGTTTTGAAACAAATTTATCCGGTTCCGGCAACGAAGAACATCCGTTAGCCGAATACGATCTAACCAAAACCGAACCATCATGGTTGTTGGCAATTCGCACGAAAAATCAAATGCCGGTTGTTCGTTGGACTCAATCTGTTCGTTTCAATGACAGCGATTCGGGAATACTTTGTCGCGGCGAATTTTCGGCGGCGCAGGAAGTTTTTCTGCAACGTTTTTCCGTTCCCGTAACATTCCGCGTCGAATCGGTTGAAGTCCGCGACGCACGTCAAAATCCTGTGGAAATTCGTGTTGCGGAAACAACGGTTGATCCGGCTGATCCGACCGATGAAAAATGTTCTCGCCGGATTATCTTTTTCAAACGGGCGGTTTCAGGAAATTATTCGATAACGATTCAAGGGAATCTTGCAACAAAAATAGACGCCGCCGGACAGACCAAAGAACCGGTTCCGTTGATTATTTTTGATCATGTTCGGACGGAAGAAAAATTACTGAACGTTTTTCGGACGTCGGCAGTTATTGCGGAAATTCAAGCGGCGGGAACCGGTTGGACGGCGTTGGAAATTACACCCATTGCGCCGAAGCTATTTCAGGATTCGCTTCCGTTGAGTTCGTGGCGTTGGCAGAATTCGCCGTCTGTTACCGAAAACAACCAAACATCAACAACACCGCTGTCGGTTCAACCATTTCAAACTCCAACCTTTTCGCTTATTCCAAACAAACCAATCATTCAAGGCGAACAAATCACCGCTATTTCACGAAGTGTTACGAATATTTGGAATGTTACGTTTGATATTTTTTGGAACATTTCCGGCGGCGAACTTGATACGATTCGGTTTCATTGGGACGATCAATGCGGTTCGACGATTTCGGTGGAGCCGGCGATTCCGTTTACGCTGGAGCAAAGCGACGGTCATTCACGTCTGGTTTTGTCACAAAAAACTCCGCTTTCCGGTCAGCAGCATTTTCGAATCAAGGCAGCATTGAATACGGCAGGGGCTTCTGTTTCTGTTCCAAAATTAATTCCCGAATCCGGCAAGGCGGAAAAAATTGACACAAAAACTTTTGTCATCTTGCCGCAATATGCGGACGATGAAATAATTCCTTGGAAGTTGAATCGTCTTGAAACAGTGGATGATGCAACCCGAAAACAGTTAGAAGAAAAAACGGTCAAACTTCCAGAGGAAAATAAAATATCGGTTTCCGATACAAATTCCCGTTTATTTCTTCAGGCGGTTGGAGGCGGAACGGAAGATTTTACCGCAACAATAACACGTAAAAATTCGCCGTCGGTGGCGAATCTTTACGACATGAACATTTTTATTCAGGACGACGGCGTTTTATTCGGAAGTGCAACGATTGATCTGAAAAGTCGCGGACAGGACAGTTTTATTTTGCAAATGCCGAACGATTATGAATTAATTCATGTAACTTGTTCGGGTATTGCGTCTAAAGGAATGCGGTTGTCGGATGAACGATGGAAAATTGATCTTTGGTCGAGCGATTATCCGCAACGTATCAAAATTATTTTTCGCGGACAACTTGCCGCCGATGGAGTTTCCATACAACCGTTGACGTTATCGAAATGGAGTAAAGAAAAACTGACGGCGCCGTTACGTTTTCCAGTTTTGGAAGGCGTTCTCGTACAACAAACGCTTTGGACGATTTCGTTTGAAACGCCGCGCGAAGGTATTCTTCCGCCGTTTGATATTTCAGTGCGTCGTAACCGCGAGGAACAGTTTTTCGATAACGTTTTACGCGGTCATATTCCTGTATCGGGAAATAAAGCGATGCAAACGTTATTGAAATTTAATTTAATTCGGTTGAACAATCTTCTTCTTGTGTTGAATTCTGTTTCTGCGCCGCCTCCGGCGCAGTTTGAAGAAATAAAACGTTGGTATGTTTATTGGTCGGACGAATGGTTTTCGACCGTTAGCGAGATGGAATATCAAACCAAAAATTTCCCGTCAACACTTCAATCCGGCGGTCATGAACTTATTGTTGATCCGATAAATCTCACGTCGGACGAATCGGTTTCGGGATTTATTGGAACAATTCTTGAATCGAAAAATATTCCGATGTCGATTGAGGCGTTGATGCAGCGTTATCAAAGTGAAATTTCGGCGAAATCGTTATCAACTGTTTCAGAAAGCAATCATTCCCGACCGCAATTATTTTTTTCAGAGTTACCGTTTTTTGGACGTAACAATCTATCGAAAGATATTTCCTATTTTTTCGGAGTGAACGAGGAATCGCTTAACGAGATTTACCTAACATCGGAGCCAGCCGGTTCTCATTTGCCGTTTTTTCTGCGTAACAAATTATTGAATCATTTATTACTTGGATTAGCGATTCCGGTTTTTCTTTTGATATTATCGATACGTTTTCATGTTTGGGATTTATTTTTTCAGTTTCCGCATTTCTGGGGATTTGCTGTGGGGTTAATATTTTGGAGTTTATTTCCACCCGGTTTTCTTGGTATGTCGGTATTTTTTTTAACGTTCTTATCTTTTTGTTACCCCGCATGGTCGCAACACCGTGAATTTTTTGAACAAGAAGCAACTAATAATGGATAGTGGATAGTTGATAGTGGATAAACGATTTCTGATTATTTCATAGTTTGGAGGGGTATGTCAAAAATCAAGAGGTAGGCGATGTTTCGCCTGAAACATCGCGTCGGCGATAGCCGACTTTGACCTTGTGTTTACGGATGGAAATCGGAATTGCCATCCGTTTTGTTTTCTGATTTCCAACCG
>JAIRLW010000396.1 GCA_031259095.1 Planctomycetaceae bacterium
TTCTGATTTCCTGTACTCAAATTGCGGAAGAGTTTGGACAATTAAGTGTGCAGGTTCGCAAAGATTTGGCGATTACCGGTATTTCCGGTCGTCCCAAAGTCGGTTATCGAATCAATGAGTTGATTGACGCGATTGAAAGTTTTCTAGGATGGAACCGAAAAATTAAAGCCTTTCTCATTGGAGCCGGAAGTCTTGGCAGTGCAATTCTCGGTTATGAAGGTTTTGTGGAACATGGTTTACAGATTGTCGCCGCCTTTGACGTTGATCCGGTTAAAATTGGACGTCCCATTCATCATTGCCCCGTTTTCGAGTTCCATCAAATGCTCAAACTAGGGCAAAATGCAGGAATTGACATCGGTATTTTAACCGTTCCTTCGACAGCGGCGCAAGAAGCCGCCAATATTTTGGTTCAGATCGGAGTGCAGGGAATCTGGAACTACACCCCAATTCGGTTAGATATTCCGCAGGAAATCGTTTGTGAGGAGGTCAAACTCTCCGCCAGTTTCGCGGTTCTTTCCAGCCGTCTCAAAAAAAGTCCCGTCTTTCCCGATGAATATGTCTAAGGAAGCACGCGAAAAAAGCTTGATCAATCTGATCAATCGTACGAACATTGATCAAAATCAAACTTCTACAAAAAACCGGTCATTGTAAAAACAATAATCTTAGCCATGAAAGGGCGTTAAAATGATACGCCCCAACGGGGTAATGTTGCTTGCGCCCGAAAATCAAGAGGTAGGCGATGTTTCTCCTGAAACATCGCGGCGTACTCGCCGACGCGAGCGTGGGTGAAAACCCTTTGGCGTAAGGTTGCCCACCTTACTTGGCTTCACCGCTGCTGAATAATTACAAATCTTTTCTTGACTGATTGGTTGTTATTTCGTATTATTACGTCTCGTGATATTCTACACCATTCATCAATTTGTTGCTTACTGGGCGACATCTATATTACAGGACGTAATCAAATTATCAGGAAGGTAGTTCGGACATTATGGTTGTGTTTTTGCTGGGGAACGCTGTTGCTTGTTGTATTGACAGCGGTTGGGGGAGTTGTTGCCTTGTATCATATCAATTCCCGAATTCGCATCTACGTTTTAACGGAACTTGAAAAACGTTTTCCCGATCTCGATATTAATATTGGTCATGTCCGGCTCGATGAGGAAAAAGGAATCACCATCAATGATTTGGAATGTTCAGTTCCTCCGGCATTGGGACAAAAACGTCGTCCACTGCTGATTGTGAAGGAATTTTTTCTTGAATGTCCGGTAACCATTCGATCTCTTTATAAAAAAGAAGTCCGAGTCAAAAAAATTATTTTGCGTGAACCGATTATTCGGGTTACTCGAACGCGCGAAGGATTTTTTGAGGAGTTAAAACGTTTTCGATCTCGTGAAGAAACTCCGGTCAAACCGATTCCTGTGGAAATTATTGGCGGAACACTGATTTATGACGATACCATTCATCCATCGGCGAATCCGCTTAAAATTACGGGAATCACCGCAACGGTAACACCGCCGGAAGGTGAAAACCGTTTGGTATTGCTTGCCGACGTCGAACAAAAAATGCCGCCGCCAACCTCGTGGAAATGCAACGGGAATGCTAACGGTGAAATGTTTCGACAACTGGTATTTTCAGGACATTTCGATCCGTCGGACAAACAATGGGAAATTTCCGCAAGTTGTCGGCAATTCGATTGGACGTCGGAATTTCTCGATTATTTGCCGTTGAACAAGCCGATTGCTAACAATTCCGATTTTCAGCAATCGCTGGAATCGTTTCAGGGACGATTGGATATTGGAGTTTCTGTGGTTTCCGATTCGTCAACGTCATTGGGATTTCGTTTTGCGTTGGACGGTATTTTATCTCAGGGACGCATGGAACTTTATGAAATTAACCGGACACTTTCGGAACTCAATACGCGGTTCAAAATTACAGACGACAGTATTGCTGTGGAAAAATTGACAGGAATTGCAGAGGCGGCGCGGTTGGTGTTGTCGTATTCTCAAGAGGGTTTAACGGAACGGCGAGCGGCGGTTCTTTCGGCACATCTTCGCGGATTGGTCTTTGACGGCGAGTTGACGAAGATTTTTACGCCTTTTCTCAGTGATCAGGCGGAACAGTTGCTTTCACGTTTTGAGTATGCCGGAACGGCAGACCTTGACGCCAATCTTGTTTTCCGTAACGGACGTTGGGCGGCGGAATCGTTGAGCATGAATCTTGCGGATTTGAATTTTTCGTATTTGCCGTTTCCTTACAAGTTGGAACGTCTTGCCGGAACGTTACAGGTTGACGCGACCGCCAAATTTTCGTTTCAGTTTTTGACGAAACAGGGCGAACCGGTTGAAGTGCGGATTTCCGGCGAATACCGTAATGTTTTTATTGATCCTTATGGACAGGTTCGGATTACCGGAGTGGGCGTTCCGATTGACGCGAAACTGATGAACGCTTTACCGGAAGAACATCAGGAGGTTATTTCGACGTTACACCCGACGGGCAAGATTGACGCGGAACTTTTAATTTCGTTACCGACAGATGATGCTCCGCTTGAAAAGTTTTTTGAAATTGGGCTGAATGATGTTTCGGTGAAGTATGATCGGTTTCCTTATCCGCTTGGCAAGATTTACGGTCAACTCTTGATGAGTAATAATGGTTGGACATTCCAGAACATTATTGGAACAAACAGTTCGGCGGTTGTACGTTGTCGCGGTCATTTGAAACCGGTTTTATTACCACAAAATTCTGTTTCGGTTTCCGGTTCTGCAACGGAAACGACCGAATTGTTAATTGTTCTTGAAGCCGAAGAACTGCCGATTGATGATCAACTTTCCGGCGCACTGCTCAACGCGGATCAACGTGAATTGCTTACGGGGTTACGAATTAAGGGCAAGGTTGATTTGGACGCTCAAATTCGTTATCATTCGCGGGATAATCGTTTGAATCTTCAATTTCGGGCGTTACCGCGAGCGGGTTTTTCGATGTGTCCAACCCGATTTCCGTATCGGTTTGACAATGTTCAGGGCGAAATTATTTATGAAGACGGTTATGTCCATTCAAACCTTCTGACAGGCAACAATCAGGAAACTCAACTTCGTACCGGACTTGATTGTCGATTTTCTCACACGGGTCAATGGTTGCTCCGACTTGCTCCGTTAACAATCAATCAATTGCCGCCTAATCGGGAACTTCAGGATGCGTTGCCGAATAACTTGCGGGAGATTGTTGAAAATCTCCAGATTGGTAAACCGTTTAACTTGAACGGTTCGGTGGATTTTTTGAAACAAGGCGAGGAATCGCCGCTTCTGACGGTTTGGAATCTTGGGATGATTTTGCACCAAAACAGCGCCAAACTTGGATTTCCGATTGAAAATATTTTTGGAGAAATTCGGTTAGCGGGGTATTCGGTTGACGAGGTTTTCCAGTTAGCGGGAGAATTGAACCTTGATTCTGTTACGGTTCGAGGATTTCAGACGACCGATTTACGCGGTCCGTTTTTCTTTGACGGAACATCGCGTAACGGTTTAGGAGTTCAGGACGGGTCGAAACAAATTTATCTGGGTCGTCAGTCCAATAAAACGCTTCCGCAACCGCCGGACATTCCATCGCTTCATGATTTTCGACAACTATCGTGGTTTACGGCGTCGCAGCCGGCGCAACCGATTACCGGACGATTTTTTGATGGAATTTTGTACGGTGAAGGACTGATTGTTCTAGCGAACAACGGATTTTCGTACGGAATAAACACCGCATTGATTGGAGCGGATCTTGCGAAGATTGCGCGGGAGTTGGAGCCGAGTGCGCAAAAAATTGCGGGAACGTTGAATTGTACGGATGTTCATTTGCACGGCAACGGTTACAAGTTGGAGGTTCTTGGCGGAACGGGAAAGATTCAATTGCGCAACGCGAATATTTACGATGCGCCCGGAATGATACGATTATTACGGGAGTTGAGTATTCGTGAAACGGATCCGAATGCCGGAGTATTTAGTTCGGCGGACATTGATTTTCAGATTATGGGACCACAGGTGGTGTTGAATCCGATTATTTTTGAGGGTGGCGCGTTTCTTCTTCAGGGCGAGGGACTGATGCGTCTTGACAACAGGCAAGTTGATTTGACAATGAAAACACGACTTGGCAATCGCCGGTCGCAGATACCGGTGATTAGTGAAATTCTTGGCGGTGCGGGGGATCAGATTGTGCAGTTAAAGATTCACGGTTCGATTTCGGATCCAACGGTAACACGTGTGGCGTTACCGGAAATACAAAAAGCGATTATGCAAATTCAAGGTGAAGAAAACGCCGAAACGCCGCCTTCCAACAACTCCAAACCAAACCAACGTTCCGGTGTTTCCCGTTTTTTCCAATGGAAAGGACCGTCGTTTTGATTCAATAACAAAAATATTTATGAGAGATGTTGCCTGTTGATGTCTATTAACTAAAATATTAAAATACCGTAGGTGAAAACCTCGAATTATTGTCCTAATTTGTCCCTAATGTCTCTAATGTCCCTAAAATTAGAGTAAGAGACAATGGTTATCCGTTTCAATTTGACTAATGATTTCCAAAACTTTTTTACTGATTTCTTATGGCGCGCCGGAAGCAAAGAAAGAGGTAATTCCTTTTCTCCATAATCTTTTAGCGGGCAAAATGGATTCTAAAATGTTACAGGATCGGATAGCCGCCGCCTCTGAAAAATATTATGAAACGGAATATCACACCGGCAAATTGAGTCCGCTCAATGAGGAATGCCGGAACCTGATTGCCGGAATTCGTCGGGAAGCCGAACAATCTAACCTTGATCTCCGTATTTATTGGGGCAATTTGTTCTGGCGTCCGTTGTTAGAAAATACAGTAGCAAAAATGACGGCAGACGGAATTAAACAGGCGGTTTGGTTTGCAACATCAATGTTTGACGCTGGCATCAGCAATAAATGTTACGACAATGCTCTCGAAACTGCTTGTCAAAAAATTGGTTCTGCTGCTCCGATTTTTAAAAAGTTACCGTTGACATTTGATCATCCGTTGTTTATTGAATCTCAAACGGATTGTCTTTGCGAAGCCCTTGCCCGAATTGCTGCGGATAAGAGTCAATTTTATGAATCGAACAATTCTGTTCTTGTTTTGTTTTCCGCTCACAGTATTCTGAAATCCGACGCGGCATGTTCCGATTATGTAACTCAACTTCGTCAAGCCTGCCGGTTCGTTATCGAAAAAAGCGACGCATCGTCATTGTCTTGGGAACTTGTTTTCCAAAGCCGGAGCGGCGCCGCTGAACATTGGCTTACACCGGATATTAAAGATAGGATTCGTGAAATCGCCGCAACAGGACAATACCGGACAATTATTGTTTCGCCGATTGGTTTTTTTTGTGAAAATATGGAAACAGTGAACGATCTTGATTGGGAAGTCGGCAAAATCTGTTATGAATTTGGTCTCCGATTTATTCGTGCCGGAGCAATCGGAGCGTTACCGAAAATTTGCAAAATGATTGTTGCGGAAATAAATCGAATCAACATCAACTGATGCGACCTGTAGGTTAGATAGTCTTCAGAGAAGGGACTGATTATTGAAATATTTTTTATTGCCCGCCGACCACATGGATAAAATAATCCGCAGATTACGTTGATTTTTGACTACGAAATACACGAAGAGACACGAAAATGATGTTTCTATTTTTCATTTTTTGTAATATATCAGCGGAATTTCCGTGATCGGTTATTTTGTATTAGTCCCGCAGGGACGAGATGATCGTTGCTCCGGTTGATAATCTCGCCCCATGCGGTAATACTGCTTGCGCTTGAAAATACAAGGTAGGCGGCCTTTTTGATTTTCGGGCGCAATTCTGATTACACTCCTAGCGGGGTTAAGATTGAAAAACGAAAAGTCCACTGAATAATTACGATTATTGTTATTTCGGCTGAAATCGATTTTAGTCGAAAAAATTTTTTTAACTTTTAGAACTTTCCAAAACTAAGAAAACAATGACTTACCAAAATATTGAAACATTATCATGGATTGGCGATCAACACGGTTGGTTGCGAATGATTGATCAAACGTTATTGCCGACGGAGTTATGTGAAATAGATTGCCGTGAGGTGGAAACCGTTTGGGAGGCAATCAAAAAACTTCGAGTTCGCGGCGCTCCGGCGATTGGTATTGCGGCGGCTTACGGTGTTTGTATCGGGTTGCAAACACTTCCGCCAAACACGGATTTCAAGGCGTTTCAAAAACGTCTTAATGACGTTGTTGATTATTTAGCATCGAGCCGTCCCACTGCGGTTAATCTTTTCTGGGCATTGAACCGGATGAAGGCAAAAGCGGAATCACTTTACGAAACGGAAAATATTACCGAAATCAGTAATGCGCTTTTTACGGAAGCCAAAGTCATTCATGAAGAAGATCGCCGGATTTGTCGGTCAATCGGCAAGTTTGGTCAGGAATTGTTACGCGATGGCGACACCTTCTTGACGCATTGCAATGCCGGAGGTCTTGCAACAGCGGATTATGGTACAGCATTGGCGGTATTCTTTGCGGCAACTGAGGCAGGCAAAAAAATCAACGTTTACGCCGATGAAACACGACCGTTACTTCAAGGCGCAAGATTAACCGCGTGGGAATTATTGCAACGCGGTATTGACGTAACGCTCATTTGTGATTCGATGGCGGCAATGGTGATGAAACAAGGTAAAATCAATGGTGTTGTGGTTGGCGCCGACCGAATTGCCGCCAATGGTGATACCGCAAATAAAGTTGGAACGTATAGTGTTGCGATTTCTGCCAAAACGCATGGAGCGCCGTTTTATGTAGCGGCTCCGGTTTCGACGTTTGATCTGACGCTTCCAAACGGTAACGGTATTCCGATAGAAGAACGAGACCCGGAAGAAATTTGTAATAGTTTTGGAAAACGAACCGCACCGCAAGGAGTCAAGGTTTATAATCCGGCGTTTGATGTTACGCCGGCAGAATTGATTTCCGCGATTATTACCGAACACGGCGTTATTTCTCCGGTCAATCAGGAAAATATCGCTAAAATCGTTCAATAAACCATTTCCGATTATTTCACATTTTGGTGGTTGTATGTTACAAATCAAGAGGTAGGCGATGTTTCGCCTGAAACATCGCGTCGGCGATAGCCGACTTTGACCTTGTGTTTACGGATGGAAATCGGAATTGCCATCCGTTTTGTTTTCTGATTTCCAACCG
>JAIRLW010000567.1 GCA_031259095.1 Planctomycetaceae bacterium
TTGCGTTACGATAGGGCTGTGTATGACCAATGGTTTTTCCGCGCCGGTCTGAATCTAAAACGTGAAACGTTCCGTTCCGCAATGAATTTCCGTCTCCAATACATCAACCAGTTCGGAAATCGTCCGTATCCCAACGCCGGCGCGCAATTAATCCCTGCCTACAGCACGTCAAACACCAATATGAATATTCGAGGCGTTAATTTGGGAAGAGATTATATGAATATCGGGTTTGGTCTGAACTGGTTCGTCAACGAATCACGTTCACGCTTTGTCTCCTTCGATTACGATCTCAACACAAGCCGAAGAACAACCTCACACGGATTGTCGCTCATCTTCATCGAACTTTTTTAAAAAATTAACCAAAATCGACTAAAATCGATTTCAGTCGATACAAATAAAAATTCCTGATTATTTCAGAATTTTTTTCAGGTGAAATGAGCGGGACCAACCAATTTTGCAACAACCGTGATTCCATTTTTAGTAACAGTAAAACCGCGTCGGCGGTCGCAATCGTGATCGTAACCGATCTGTTCGTCCGTCGGAATATTCACATCTTTGTCGATAATCGCGTTTTGAATTTTTGCGCCGCGTCCGACATTGACGTTGGGAAACAGAATCGAATGATCAACACGGGAAAAACTGTTAATCCGGCAACGATGTCCGAGAATCGAGTTCGCAACAACTCCGCCGGAAACAATACTGCCGGGACAAACAATACTGTCAATCGCCAATCCGGTTCGGTCGCCATCGGCAAAAACAAATTTAGGCGGCGGTAAATTCGGATGGAACGTGTAAATGGGCCACGCCTCATCGTAAAGATTCAAATGAGGATCAACACTCACTAAATCCATACTGGCGTCGTAAAACGCATCCAACGTTCCAACATCACGCCAATACGCATCCGTCTTTCGATTTTCGTCCATAAATGAATACGCAAATATCCGATGACTGCCGATTAACGACGGAATAATATTTGTTCCAAAATCATGCTTGCTTTCCTTATTAACCGCGTCGCGGCATAATTCATCGTACAGAAATTTCGCGTTGAAAATGTAAATACCCATCGAACCAAGACAACGATCACTCTCACCCGGCATCAATTTAGGATGTTCCGGTTTTTCCTCGAAACCGATAATTTGGAACTCCTGATCGACTTCCATCACCCCAAACTGTCCCGCCGCAATCTCCGGCGCAACAGGAATTGCCGCTACCGTCGCATCTGCCTTACAGTCAATGTGAAAATTTAACATCTTGGCGTAATTCATCTTGTAAATATGATCGCCGCCCAAAATGATCACATATTCCGGTTGTTCATTTTCAATCGCAAAAATATTTTGATACACCGCGTCGGCGGTGCCAAGATACCAACTCTCATCCACATATTGTTGCGGCGGAACAATATCAACGTATTCTCCCATCTCTCGGCAGAAATAACGATACCAACCAATCGAAATATGACGGTCAAGACTCATCGCCTTGTATTGCGTCAACAACAGAATTTTACGGAAACCGCTATTGTAACAATTTGAAAGCGTAAAATCAATAATCCGGTAAGCCCCGCCAAAGGGAACCGCCGGTTTCGCCCGATCTCGCGTTAACGGTTCCAATCTCGCTCCTCTGCCGCCGGCAAGGATGATCGCTAATACATTCGTCTGAGACATCTGAAAATAAAAAAATTAGTAATCTATCAGTGGAATAATTGTTTGTTTTTTGCAAATACTTAATTCCAAACAACTTACATCAAATTTTATGTTTTAAACCGTGAAATGACGTGTGTTCTTAACTGATTATTACATAAGAACTTACGTTAAAAACGACAATTCCACTGATATATTACTAAAAATTATGATTTTACTGTTGCACGATAACCAATGAAAATAAACAAATTCCTTATGATAGAAAGAATAAGTAACGAATAAATAATAAAAAGCGTTTGCCAACCGATGGCTGCATCGTGACCAGGACCAAAACAACCGCAAGAAATATCGAGACCGCGAAACCATGCAATACTTTGTACTGCCGCAAAACAGAGGAACAAAAAAAGCGTTCCCAAATGAGCGGCGTCTAAAAATGTCCGTGTTAAAAAACAGACGGCAAAGGTCAATTGAATCAACGGCATTCCAATTGCCGCGATTTGCCCAATTCCCGGATTGACCAATTTATAGGCATAAACGGAACCAAGAAAGAAATAGGGATTACCCCAATGCGGGATTCCTGAAAGTAAAAAGACAATGCCGAATACCCACGTTACAAAATGATCAAAAAATTTCACAAACGAAAATTTTATCAGTACAGATAAATTTTCTGATTGTTTTGTTTCAATAATTTGGCTCATATTATTTCTTTTACTATTTATTATTGTCTTTGAGCATGGAATAGAGTTTTAGTCCGCCGCCGAGAAACATCAGAATTAACCCCAACGCGATAAACCAAAATCGCGACTCTTGCGGTCCCGGAATAAATTTATGTCCGCCGCGCGCTATCGCTAATGCCACTTCGTCGGTCTTAGGAACAATTTTACCGTCCATCCAGACGTGTTCAATCTGTTGAGCGTCAAATAGAATTACTTTTGTACCGTTAGGAATTTTCGTTTTAAATGAAAATGGCGTTGGATTCGAATTATCGGTTATTGTTATGTTATCGATTTTGAACGTTCCCTTACCTTTTAAAACTTTTTGGTTAGGAACTACTTGCGAATCAGAATAGTCGTAATAAGTGGGGAATTTTACACCTTTTACGCTAATAAATTTATCTAAAACAATTGACTTGTCTATGAG
>JAIRLW010000401.1 GCA_031259095.1 Planctomycetaceae bacterium
GGGCAATCGCCCTACGTATGATTTCCCTTGAAAATAAAGCCCTGAAAGGGCGCAAGCCGAAATATCGTAATCTTATTGCTGCCGCCCTTACAGGGCTTATAGGGTTTATATTTGTTACGTAGGGCGTTGCCCTGCGCTAATGCTGATTGCCCCGTTGGGGCGTTTTTTGTGAACCTCTATTTTGTGATAAAAACCGAATTTTCAAGTGTGAGGAGTACACTGAGGTTGTTTTGTTAAGAAAAATTAAGTTGAAAATAAGGTTTGCGGAAACTGTTAAAAAACGTTTTGGAAAATTCCACTGATATATTCCAAAAATCTAAAATTTTCCGTTTTTGAACCAATGCAACGGAAAAAGCGTTTTTTTGTTTTTTGAGAACACGAAACACGTAAAATAACAAAACAGACGAAAATTTATTTTTTACATACTTTCGTAGGTTCCGCATGGTTTGTATTGCCCAAAAGAGAGAGACCGCCATCTTGTCAAAAAGAAGAAATCCGACGGATTTGTTCGTCAATAGATTCGTAAACAAAAGAATCACAAGAACCGCGAATAAACAAAACGCGGAATCACTCAAAATAATTGTTATCATTATATTTTGAAACCGTCTGCTTCATGGAAAGAAAATGTTTTGTTTCATCAGATATTGGAATCGGGAATAAATTCGGCTGAATTGGATCAAAATCAATTTCAATCGACTGAATTCGAGTCAAAGAATCTTTTGCCGAAATTTTTATATCAGGCGGTTGCCTAATTACAAAAATTTCATTTGTTTCAGCCAATCTTCGCAAAGTCGGTTCCAACCGGCAGCGGGACCACGATCTGTACGAATTCCATAACCATGTCCGCCTTTCACAAAAACGTGAAGTTCGCAAGGAATTCCTGTTTCATGAAGTTTCCGATAAAGTTGTACGCTTCCCATAGAACCAACTCCGTCGTCATCACAAATAGAAAGAAACATTGGCGGAGTTTCTTTTGTAATCTTAACGTTTTCTTCAAGAGGAAGGTCAACTCGTTTTTGATCGATTTTTTCTCCTAAGGCATAAGCCAAATAAATCGGTACGGCAAAATTCGGTCGGGCGCTCAACTGATCGGCGTCGTCAACCGGTTCGTAAATTTTTTCGTTATAATTGGTCGCAATCATTAACGTCAAATGGGATCCGGCTGAAAAACCAAGAACGCCGATTTTTTGAACGTTAATTTTCCATGCTTCCGCATTTTTCCGAACAAGCCGAACTGCTCGTTGTGCGTCCTGAAGCGGAGCGAGATGTTTGGGGCGTCCGGCACGCCGCGGAACACGATACTTAACCACAACCGCCGTAACACCAATCGAATTAAGCCAATAGGCAATTTCCGTCCCTTCATGGTTGTACGCTAATATGTTGTACCCTCCGCCGGGAAAAATGAGAACGCAAGTTCCGGTTGATTTTTCGGGATTCGGTTGGTACACGGTAAGCATTGGTTCCGTAACATTTTGAACCCGAATAATCGGCAATGTTTCTTTACCGGATTCCGCTTTTTCTTTATCGATCACTCCCGCTTTTTCACCAGGCGCAACTCCACTCCAAAGTTTCAATTCCGCCGCCGGTTTCATTGTCAAAGCCCCTCGATAATGAACATCTTCAGCAATCATGGCAGAAGAAAAAAATAAACAAGACACAGTGGAAAGCACAAAAAAAATAGAACTTCGCATGTTGTTTTCAAATTGTTAAGTTGAAAAAATAGGTAATAACAAAATAAACCGTTACATCGTCATTCTCCCGAATTTCAAAATAATCGGAAGATTTCGTATCAGATTTCAGCGTTTGAATCGTAACGGAAAACGGTTGTCGGAACGCTTTGATGTTCGGCGATATTAAAAAGCGGAGCCCAACGGTCAATGGCTTCTTTGAGCGCATCAGGTTTGAGCGGCGACGCCCAAAGGACTTTAATTGCGTTACCGCAATATCCGTTTTCAATATCCGAAATACTCGGTAAGGTCGCCAGAATCGTTCCGTGATAACAGAGTTTTCGAAGCGTTAAATAGGCAACCAGAAATTCCGCTTGACGACCCGATTTGAACCGGATAAATGTTTCATAAGCCTGCGCTCCTTGTTTTAACGCACCGAGAAGTTGGAGTTCAACAGTTGGAACCAACGTAAACGCTGTTCCAAGTAATTGATCGGGATCAGTAATCGGTTCGTTTTTCTCCAGCGATTTTGTAACGAGGTTGATTCGGATTAGTAACGCCGAATTAACTTCCGGCGTTTGCTGCGGTAACATTTTTGTTGCGGCATTGAGTTCCGCGACGCCGTCGAGCAGAACGTCCATCAATTCCTGCGACATTTCAATTCTGCCTTTTCGGAGATGATCAAGAAGTGTTTCCAACTCATGAGCCAGACCAGCGGAAACGCCAACGCCAAGCATGGTGAAATTTCCTTTCGCGGCATGAAGTCGTCGAAACGCTTCTTTCATCAACTCTGGGGCTTTATCGTTTTCCAACGACAAAAGAACATCCTGAAGTTCCATGAGACCGCGTGAAAGTTCGGTGAGCAGGTCTGAAATATCCGTATCGGTTAAGTCTTTCTGGCTTGATTCTTCAATCCGGTTTGCAATCCGATCACGTTGAGCGGACAATTTGGCTTTCGTAATCAATTCGTCCTGCGAATGTTTTATTGCGGTGGAATCAGGAACTGAACTGTTGAAAACAAAATTATCTTTTTCTGTTTTTGAAGTTACGGATTGTGAAAAGGCGGAATCGTTTTTGTGTTCTTCTTCCGTTTTGAGCGGTTCACCGGTTGCCATCGCCACAACCGTATTAATATCCACCGTCATTCCAACCCGTCCGCCGCTGATAATACAGGTTCCGGCAATTCCTGTTACATCACGGTCAAACATCTCTTTGGCAAGCGGAACATTGACCAGTTTCGACGGAGCCAAAAATTCCGTAACAACACAGGCGATACGTTCTTTTTTGCCTTCGATGATCACCACCGGAACCACTTCGGGATTGTCCTGAACCGACGTCTCACCGCCAAGTAATTCCGAAAGATCAAAGAGCGCAATCGGATTGCCGAGATATTTGATAAACCGTTCACGATCCATCGAGGCTTGAATCTGATCCGGCTTGATTCCCTGCAAACTAACAACCTGATCAATAGAAAGAGCGTAAAGCGTATTACTGCAACGGACAATTAACGCATCAATAATATTTACTGCTTTCAGTTTCGGAATGTGTAACCGAAACGTACAACCGTGTTTCGGCTGATTTTCCAGATCAATCGTTCCGCCAAATTCACTGACCATCGTGTTGACCAAATCAAGACCAACTCCGCGTCCAGAAGTATCGGTCGCTTTTTCTTTAGTCGAAAAGCCGGAAATACAAAGAACTTGCAAAAGATCTGGTTGTTCCCCGAAACGAATCAAGCCCAATTTTCGGGCATGTTCGACAATTTTTTGTTCGTTAATTCCGCGACCGTCGTCGGAGATAATAATTTCCGTTTCATGTTCATGTTCCGCCGCTTTGAGCAAAATAATTCCTGTTTCGTTTTTGTTTTCGTGAATCCGTTCGATGGGCGTTTCGAGTCCGTGATCGGCGGCATTGCGGAGGATATGAAGAAGCGGTTCGACAAGACGTTCCGCCAACGCCTTATCCACGAGAACTTTTTCACCTTCAAATTTCAGTTCGATTTCCTTCTTCAAATTCCGTCCAAGATCACGCACCGGACGGCGGAACAACTTAAACGTTTCACCAATTTCCACCATCCGAATCGCCATCACCAAATCGTGCAAATCCTGAGAAATCCGCGCGGAAGTTTCATCCGCTGACTTGATGATTTGTAAATCACTTTCGGTCATCGGACGGTGATGCGTTACGGCGTCAACCATATCGCGTTGAAGTTCGTGAAGAGTTGAACTGGTAATAATCACCTCTCCGGCAAGATTAAGCAATTTGTCAAGATGTTCCAGACGTACCAACATCCGGTCAACACCGCGCGCCTGAATTTGATCTGTGGAAGGTTCCGGCATAGTTATTAAAAATCCGGTTTTCCCGAATTAAAGATTGATGAATTTGAAAATGTAAATAAACAACATATCGACTGAAAAACAAACCAGATATATTAAAATTTTAATTTAACATGTTTACCGGAAAAATCAACCGATAACGGCATCTTCAAATTATACTAATTTTTAAGCATCGTGAAAAAAAAATTTTTTTGAAAAAATTCACGATCAATGAATGGTCTCATTTGTCCCTAATGTCCCATTTGTCCCTTTAAAAAATTTTAGAGACTTAAGGACAAAAGGGACCAACTAATTTTTAATTTTAACTTTAATATTAACGTTTACGTTTTGTTTTTTGATTGACGAACCTGTTCTTTCATAAACGCAAGAGCGTCTGTTGCCAGTTGAATTTCATCGGCATACATTCTGCGCCATATTTTTGTTGCGGCGACGAGTTTCGGCAACGCCAGACCAAACGCCTCCACAACCAACCAGCCGTCATAACCGATTTCATGTAACGCCGAAAACGTTTCCGACCAACGAACTCCGCCCGTTCCGGGCGTAGAACGGTCATTCTCTGAGATATGAACATGAAGCAAATAATCCTTGACCGTATGAATTGCTTCTGTAACATTTTTCTCTTCAATATTAGCGTGAAAGGTGTCGTACATCATCCCGAAAGCCGGATGGTTCAATGTTTTGGCGAACCGCACTCCGTCGGCGACACAATTGATAAAATATGCTTCGAACCGGTTGAGGGCTTCCATACCGATTTTAACGCCGACTTTTTGTGCGTGTTCGGCAACTTCTCTCATTCCGTCGAGCGCCCAATTCCATTCGTCCTCATTGGGACGGGAACCGGTGAACACTCCGAGTGCCGAAATGGAATTGCCGACCATTACCGGACAACCAGCCGCTGCACAACAATCAAGAATTTTTTTGTTTGTGTCTATTCCCTGACGACGAATTTTCGGATCAGCGGAAATCATGTTATCTTCTGGTCCGTAAGCGCAGGTTGCGGAACGAAGCAAACCAAGTTCATCAAGTTTTTTGCCCCAACGAGCGGCATTAGCAACATCGTTGTCGAACATCGGCAATTCCACAATATCATAACCGATTTTTTTAATCGTATCCAAAATCGGAAATTGATTGTCGGAAAGCGTGTCTGTCCACAGTAAAAGATTAATACCGTATTTCATAATAGTAAAACTCCATCTAAAGGATTGTAAAAAATGAAATGAAACAATAATACATGCCAGAAATGTATCGCAACATCAGGTGGGCGATTTATCAGGCAGGCGCCTTTTGCCAAAAGGTTTTCACCTATGGTTTTCACCTACGGTCGCATCGGCAATAGCCGGCTTGACTCTGTGTTCGGATGGCAATCAGATTCCAAAACGGACGGAAATACCAATTGCTATCGTAACTCTAATTCCCGCGATGACGGGTGAAAGCCCTTCGGCGAAACACCG
>JAIRLW010000001.1 GCA_031259095.1 Planctomycetaceae bacterium
AGAAAATTAGGTGTAAATAAGGTTATTGGTCCAATATTCATACGTGTAAAAAATATTTCACTGATATATTACGGTGTTTTTACGTTTCAAAAACAGGTTTTTAAAGTGAAAACGGTATACCGATAAAAAAATTGGAGGCGAAGTCAAGACTTCGGCGGTTCAGTTATTCCCGGCAGGTTCCGCCTTACCAGCGCCCACGTCCGCATCACCAAACAACATGATTTTAACTGAAAAACATACCAAGAAAAGAACAAACAAAAAACTTAATATCAACGTTACGATATATCTTGTTCAACCCATCTTTCTGTCCAGGAAAATCCGTCCACCTCAGTTGCTGTTCTCGGTTGGATTCGAGCCCGCGGTCGGTCTGTTGATTTTCCGGTTAGCCCCGAGCCGATCAAGACCGCCGAACTCGATGAAATGCACACTTTTATCGGTAAAAAAAGTTACCGTTGGATTGGGATTGCCGTCAACAGAGAAGGCAAAAAGTACCTAACCTTTGTCGCCGGCGACCGCTCAACGGCAACAGGACAAAAGTTATGGGACAAGATCAAAAGATGTTCTGATGACGAAAATGACTTCGGATTATTGGAGTAGTTATGAAGATTTTGTTCCGCCGGAAAAACATGGGCAGACGAAACGGGAGACGTTCACGGTGGAAGGATATAATGGTCGTATCCGCCATCATTATTTGGCAAGGTTTCACCGAAAGACACTCTAGTTATTCCAAAAGCGAATAAATGGTGAAACTATCCTTAAAATTAGTGTTTGGAAAACTAAATAATAAAATGTCTAGATTAAACTAGCAATACCGAAAATTTTATTGCTCGTTGTTGCCCGTTATTTCCCGAAAGCGTTGCGCCGGTGTTGCGTTGACGCTTTTTTGCGTTTATTATTGTATCTAATAACAAAAAGAACTCATTGCGTAAGTCTAATTGACGCAATGAGTTAAGAATAAAAACCACATTGGGCGATGACGGGGTCGAACCGCCGACCTTCTGGGTGTAAACCAGACGCTCTAACCAACTGAGCTAATCGCCCTGCATTTTAGACAAAATCAATAATTCGGTTGTCCGTAATAATTCCCGAATCGCATTTTCATTTTCCAAGTTACGAAGTTTTACTAAAAAATCGGGAAACGTCAATAACCGGCTTAATCGTGTGAGAATCCGTAAATGGACACGATCTTCCATTGAACATATCAGAAAAAAAATGTCCGTCAAGTTGTTGAATCCGCCGCCGAACGGAATCCCTTTCACTAATTTTCCTAACACAATAAAAGTGTCGCCCAAAATACCCGGCAACGGACGGCGCGAATGCAACAACGCCACTCCACTTTCCAACGCAGTCGAATGTAATTCTTCACGTTCTTTCACTGCCTCCAACATCGCATCGCTATCCCATAACAATCCGGTGTTAACAGCAAGTTGAACCATAGAACGTATTACGGAATCTCGTGTTTTTGCTAAAAGCGGTACGGCAATGGCTCCAGCCGGAATTAATTCGGCGATTGTTACCAATTCTTCATTTCCCCCAACCGGAACCGAACCATCCAACGCTTTCTCTACCCAACCTAATTCCGATTCGTCCGAAACACCTATCCGGCATTCCAACCAACGATGAACTTCTTCCCGCGAAAAGATTAATTCCCCGTTCACACGACGACTTGGAATTGCCCCACGATCCACCAACTTCCGAACTTGTCCTTCTGGAAGATGTAAATAACGGGTCAATTGTACAAAAGTTAAATTAGAATGGGGCATAAAATTAAATAAAGGCAACTTCTAAAAACTTGTTTTTTGATCGACCAAAATCGATTTCGGTCGATTTCGGTCGAAGTTTTTAGAAGTGATCTAAAATAAAAGATTATTTCGGAATTTGGGAAATCAAGGTAATCATTTTAAACAATAATGTTGTCAGTGAATAGTCCTGAAGTATTTTTTCATTTTTTTAGATATTTTTCCGATAAATACGAAACTAAGTGTTGTTTTTTTGTCCAGACTTCTTTAAATTATTTTCATCATCGTTTGTCATTTTCGATGATCGATATTGGGCAGGCACAATATCGCGATCACTTTTTGAAAGATTTCGGGACAATAAGGACTTTTATCAACTGTTGTCAATGGGAGGAGCGAATGAGCAGGAATGGTTTTTTAGCAACTCTGTGTTTTTTGTTTTTTGTCGGCTGCAATGTTGTTTTGTTATTTGCTGATACGGCGGAGACATTGTTTAAGGTTAGTCGTGCGGAAAATCTTTACGGTAAAGGGGTTCACGCCTTTTTTGACAAAGATTATTCAGGGGCAATCGACTTGTTGACGCAAGCCGAACAACTCGGCAGTGAAGACCCAAGACCTTATTATTTTCTTGCTCTTGCCCATTCTCGGCTCAAACATAACGATCATGCCGACGACTATTTCAAAAAAGCCGCCCAATTTGAATGGGAAGGACAGTCTGTACGGGATTACAATATTTCAGATGCGCTCCGTAGAATTCAAGGTAATGAACGGTTAAACATTGAACGTTATCGTACTCAGGCGAAATTAGATTGGCAAAACGCGGAAAAACGAAAACGTGAGATTTTATACGCCAAAGAAAAAGCCGACGAAAAAAGAATTTTAACCAAAATGGCAAAACATCCGGTTGCGGTGGTTCCGTTCGGCGCACAGTCCATTGATCCGTTGAAAACAGGAAAAAAGATTGAAGTTCTGCTTTCTAATGGTTCGGATTCCCAACCGAAAACAGAATCACCAAAAGGGAACGCGACCGTTCCTTCGGATGATACCAAAAAATCAAAACCGGATAAAGAAACAACTCTCCAAAAAGATAATAAGAAAGATGAGAATGAAGAGGATAAAGATGAAAAGGAAAAGGACGAAAAAAACACCGACGACGATTCTGCGGGCAGTTCCGACGACAAAACGATGAACAGTGAAAGTGAAAACACGGATGTTACAACCGCTGACGATTCGGATACCAATAATACAAAGGATGAAAGTGAGAAAGAAGAATCGGAAGATGATGATCCGTTTAAATAATTTATTTTTTTCTTTTGGTGTTGCGTTATTGACCTTGTTCGGTTCTTGCTTTTTGATTGGTTGTTCCGGTCAAGATCAAAAATCGTCTGATAATCGGTTAAATGTTGCCGTTTCTGTGGAGCCTCACGCTTTTTTGCTGGAACGGATTGGCGGAGACCGGTTACGGATTGACGTGTTGGTTCCAACCGGCAGAGAACCGGAGCATTATCAAGCAACACCGGATAAAGTTGCGGCGTTGTCAAAAGCCAAAGTGTTGTTTCGGACAGGAATGCCGTTTGAGGAAACGCTGATTCCCAAACTGCAATCCAATACAAACGATTTGAAAATTGTTGATCTCCGTACCGGCATAACGCTTCGTTCTCTTGAACTTCACGACCATGATTCGTATTCGAGCAACAACAATATTCATCTCCATACCGAATCTGATCCTCATATCTGGTTTGCTCCGACTATTTTGAAAACCGAAGTACAAACGGTTTTGCAAACGCTTTCGGAAATTGACCCGGAAGGAGTTGCTCAATATCAAAAAAATGCCGAACAACTTCTTGAGGAGATTGAAGAATTACGAATTGATTTAACGGAACGTCTTGCTCCGTTTAAGGCGAAAACGGTGTTTGTATTCCATCCTGCTTACGGATATTTCTGCGATGAATTTGGATTACATCAACGGGCGGTCGAATTTGAAGGAAAATCGCCGAAACCTCAACAATTGACCGCGTTAATTTCTGAAATTCGTAATCATGAAAATATTCCGGCGGTTTTTGTCCAGCCGGAATTTAATCAGGCTCCGACCCAAGCAATAACCGAAACAACCGGTACAAAAATTGTGATTCATTCTTCTTTGGAACGAAATGTTTTGAAAAGTATGAAATGTTTTGCGGATGAAATTATTCTCAGTAAACCGAATGACGCGAATAGGGAATAGGGAATCTCCAAAAATTCGTAATCTATCAGCGGAATCGTTGTCCCTCCCTCTTTTCCTCATATTCTGCGTCATTTTGCGTATTCTGCGTTAAA
>JAIRLW010000109.1 GCA_031259095.1 Planctomycetaceae bacterium
AGGGATAAATGAGACAATAGAGACGAATAAATTTTGAATTTAAAACTCTGTGACAAAAATGAATTTTTAGAGGTTCCCAAAACTTATTTCTTCACAAACTAAAATCGACCGAAATCGATTTTAGTTAATTGCAGTCGATTTCGGTCGATCAAAATATGAGTTTTTAGAAGTTGACAAATCAAAGCACTATCGTTTTTTCTTTTGCGGTACATATTTTTTGACTTGGATGTCGAATGTTTTTTGACCGTCCGGTTTAACTTCAAACGAAATCGGCGTTTTAGTTTCCGCGCAAAATTCGTCGGCAATTAACGGCGTCATGATTGACGATTCAGGAATGCCGGTTTTGGGGTCGATGATATGTTCACCCTTTTGAACGCCGGAAAACCAGATTTTATATTGTCCGGCGGGAATACCTTGCACCGCTTTTTTGCCGCCGGTAACATAATTGCCGTTTTTGATAATTCCGGAAAAATTACCTGTTTCGCCGCTGAAATTGATAACACCGCGTTCTACAGGCGAGCCGTCTTCTTCATACGTTACCGTGCCGGAAATTTTGATTCCGTCCCCGCATCCGTACGCACACAAAACGACAAACATCAGAAAAAAAAGATTTGATAATTTGTTGGTCATGATTAAATAAAAAATTAAAAGGTAAAAATTGGAAATTATGAACAAGAAACCGGTCGAGACGTCGCGTAAGCAACATCTCGACCATTTCTTGTTCCCAATATTCAGCCGATCTTATGGAATTGAAGCCGCCGCACCGTCATTTGCCTGACAAAGCGGATAAAGGACGGAAGACACATTGACTGTTACAGAAATACCATGCACGCTGCCGTCGCCTGCGAGAAAGTTAATCGTTCCGGTATGCGAACTGCCGAATCCGAAATCTTCATAATTGGTCAACGCCGTATCTCGATAGTCGGGTGTCGCCATTCCTGAAACTTGAGACAATCGCTGATCGTCTGGTCCTGTTGCCAACAACGTGTCAGGACCAATCAACCGACCGAGATTGGCATAACGGTTTGATTGCGCACCGCTGTTTGTCCAAGAATACATATAACTTGCATTCCAGATTTGTGACGGCATCGTTGTCGTATGCGGTTCATTTTTTTGTCCGTCATCCAACGCAAATGACGGAACATTTTTTTCGCCGAACACCAACTGATTCGATGTGCCGTCACTCCAATAAGCAAACGAGTCTCTGGGTTCCCAACCGGCAACTTCTTTATGACTTCCTGTCGTTGAGGTCAAGGTCGCGCCGGGGATAAAAGTAACATTCGCAACACGAAACGGACCATTAAAGAGGCGGTGACGCTCCTGTAATGTCGCTGCGTCAGTTGCGTCGGTCAGTTTCAGATCCCTAGGAGTGTTATAGTGTGTCCAACCTTCAAAATACGCGGTACGGTCGCTGGTGAAACCGTTACTTTTTGCAATGATGAGCGTGTAAGCGGAAACAGGACCGTCGCCGTTGACCCAACTTTGGTTCCAAAAAAATGTTGCGCCGCCGCGCGACGGACAGTGATAGGCGGAAACGCTTCCGAAAGAATCTCGCAATTCTTTCGACTTCCCCACTTCGTAAAACCAAGCGCTGGCTTCGGCGGTATTGGGTAAGGACAATAAACCGTGTTTACCGTTAGATCCTATATCACCATGTGTAGTGGCTGCAAATACTGGATCTGGTGAACAGAGAATGTCCCAAAGCGGTGTTTTTTCGATGTAGGGATACAAATATCCCAACGGTCCGCCTTTTTCGTGAGCGATTCCGCTTGGCGGCAAACCGTTCCGGCTGTCGGCGAAATTGTGGATTGCAAGCCCGATTTGCTTGAGATTGTTGGTACATTGCATCCGCCTTGCAGCTTCGCGCGCGGCTTGAACGGCCGGCAACAGAAGTGCGATTAACATCCCGATAATCGCAATCACTACAAGAAGTTCGACAAGTGTAAAACCGCGTGAAAAGCAATAAGAAATAGAATGTAACGACTTATCAACAAAGTGTTTGGAAAAGAAAAACTCCTCATGCTTCAATTTTAATTCTTCTGTAATTTTATCGTTCATTACTACAGTTGTTGCCCATCTTGACGTTAAATCGCTCTCGAAATTATTCGTTGGTTTTTTCTCTGAATTTTTCATCGTTAATCTCCTTTTTGAAAATGGTTCTTTGGAATTACCGTGAATCGTTTCCCGCATGACAACAACAGGAAAAACGTCGCAAAACGAATTAATATGTATTTTACAGAAATAACTGTTAAAATTCAAGAAAAAATTTTTATTTATTTTAAAATGTTCGTAAAATGAGTAATACCAAGAGGTTAGCAATTGATAAATCATTCATTACCAAAACAATATTTGTCGGAAATAGTTAAGAGAAATAGTACTGAATGGAAAGTTGTTAATTACATTGACTTACAATGATTGCCGCCAAATTCCAAAACACCCCCCAATTTTATCCATTTTAACAACCTGCCGATGAATGCTAGGTGTGTTGACACTTATCAATATAGTGAAAATAAGTGTTAAATTGGGTTGATTGGCAAAGATTTTGAAAAACATTTTTTACTTAAAAGATTTCAAATATAGCCATTTTTACCTAAATTCCGCAATTTTATGAATAGTGTCAACACGCCCTGATCTTGTAGGTCGAAGGTTCAAGTCCTTCTAAGGAGTCTGTGAAGGAAAATTTTTTTGATTATATTATAATGAAAAAAAATCCGCCCCGCTTGACAGATTAAAAAGCTGCGTTACATTTTTGTGATATTGGTATCAAGCAGGCTATGTGGCTTGTAATTGATTACCATATTTTGTTTGTTAAACCTTATTTCAAAGGAGGATTCCTGATGAAATGTTGTGTTTGTTTGCCATTGCTGCATTGGTCACTTTTGCCGTTTTAGTTGTCCTAAAGAGCGCGTATGCAGTATCCTGTGATACTGGAGCGCAAGTCTGCAACTTTACTATTAGTACTGGAGTGTTGTACAATACTATCTATAAGAACGGAGTACAAAGTACTTCTATCATGCCAAATGATGAGGACTCTGTGAAACATTATGTTGAGACAAGTGATCCTTGTGGCGTAGAATGTTGGCAATTTTTTAACGAAGTATTACCAACAGGAAATTTCTGTGGGACAACTGCTTGGTCAGATTGTAAGCGGTGGACGGCAAAAACTAGACCATTGTATAAGGTGTAAGTTTGATATAAACTAACATTTTTTAGCAATGAGTAAGAAGCGTATCAGTTATAGTTCTTCTTTTAAGGCAAAAGTTGC
>JAIRLW010000318.1 GCA_031259095.1 Planctomycetaceae bacterium
TTTAACCTCAAACAAAAACTCCACTGATATAGTACGCCTCTTTTATATTAGTGCAAAAGTACGTGTAATATTAAAAAAACCTTAATTTACAGTGTTTAATTTCTGTACTTTTAGGAAAGTGCCGTAAAACTAGACCGTTCCTGATTTACCTACTGAACAACCATGCGAGATGATAAAAAACGGGAGCGGCGAAACAAAGTGAATCGATGCGGTCTAAGAATCCACTGTGTCCCTGAATCAACGATCCGTACCCGCTCACCCCGCGATCGCGTTTGATTGCGGACATGGTCATATTTCCGGCAAAACCCATTAGTGAAGCCACTAACGCAATTAAACCTGCCTGCCACCATTTTGGAAACGGCGTAAAATACCAGAGTGAAACTCCGAGCAATGCGGTTGTTACGGATCCGCCTAAAACGCCTTCCCATGTTTTATTTGAGTTAATTTTCGGAGCAACAATATGACGGCGTGAAGCGTGCGACCAAAGATATTGAAACACATCGCCTAATTGGACAACAAGAATGAAAAAGAAAAGTAATTGAAAATGTTTTCCGCTTAATGTCGGCAGGATTCGGTGATAAAGAGCCGGCAAGATTGGTTCTGTTTTATTTTGTTCCGCGTGTTCCGGCAACACATCGGGGCTCAACGTTTCGATAACGGTATTTTCCAACCCGTGATCCAGAATTGCGGCGGTCGGCATTTCCTCGGAAACAGATAATGATACGGCGGGAAGGTCAATCGTCAGCAATGCCGGAGCGTAACTCAAAGAGTAAACGCAAATAATTAAACCGAGTTGGAGTTTGGCGGTTCGTTCCAGAAAACGTTTGGGATCGCCGGACGCAGCCATTGAGCCGGGAAGAATCAAAAAAACATAACCCGGCAAAAGAATAGAAAAAAACTGATAAGGAACCAATCCTGTTTTGGAAACGAACCAATCGGGATTGATACCGACCATAATAAATTGCAATGGCGTAAAAAAAACATAGATCCAAAACAGCGTTTGATGATCTGCCGGACTTTTAGGAGTGAGGGTGATATATTCGCGGAGAATGATGCTGGATAAGATAAAAAAGAAAATGGTTGTAACCAGAGGACCGCAGATGGAGGCTACTGCAAGTAAACCAAACAACAACCACCAGGCGCGAATCCGAGTCCGAAAAGTATCTAAAATTGCCGGATCAACACCAAAATCGACGTACCACCGCAACGCCTTGATTGCAAGTGTTGCGGCAATCAGCAGAATAAGAACGCCAATAAATAAACAACTCGTTAAAATATCCATACTTCACAATATATCACATTTTACCGCCAGTAAACAGGGGAATACCATTGGGGAAGAATAGTTGTTTACGTGAATCATTGGGGAGGTAGGCGATGTTTCAGGCGAAACATCGCCTACCACGTGATTTTCGGGCGCAAGCAGTATTGCCATTTGTCCCTTCCTTAACATTTTTTCAGTGAAGGGACATTAGGGACGAATGGGACATGATGGGACAGCATTTTCCATGATCAACTCTAAAAGCAATGCGACGTTTCGGCGAAACGTCGCCTACCTAATATTGCCTAGATTGTTACCAAAAAATCAAGAAAGATTTTCTTATGGAATATAAGAAACATTGGGATCAATAGATTCACAGTAGCGAGCCATTAGGTCGGCGGCATAGTCGATGTCGCGCAACGAAATCACTTCAACCGGCGTGTGCATGTAACGGTTGGGAATACTTATCAAGGCAGTCGCAACTCCGCTGCGATTCACCTGAATTGAACCGGCGTCTGTTCCCGTAATTTTACCTTCCGCAACCATTTGTACCGGAATCTCATTCTTTTTCGCCACATCCGCTAAAGCGTTAATCAGTTTGGTGGTCATATTGGGACCGCGTGTCAGAACAGGACCGCCGCCAAGTTTTACATCGCCGTTTTGTTTTTTTTCAATCGTTGGACAGTCTGTTGCAAAAGTTACGTCCGTCGCAATACCAATGTGCGGGTCAATTCCAAACGCACTCGTCCGCGAACCACGCAAACCAACTTCCTCCTGAACCGTCGAAACCGCAAAAACTCCTACCTTCAACTTGGTCGGGTCAATCCGACGTAACGCTTCCATCACCACCCAAACACCCGCTTTGTCATCCGTCGCCGGCGCAGCAATCAGATTGTTCAGCATCTCCCGATATTCCAACTCCACCGTGATCGGATCGCCAACATGAACATATTGTTCCGCTTCCGCTTTGTCTTTTGCCCCAATATCAACCCAAAGGTCTTTAATTTTCGGCACTTTTTTTCGGTCTTCGTCGTCCATGAGATGAATCGGTTTTTTTCCGATCACTCCGTCAATAGAACCTTGCTCCGTCCATATCTTGACGCGAACTCCCACCAAATTTTGAATGTCCCAGCCGCCAACGGTTAAAATATACACATAACCCTGATCGTCAATATAATTGACGATCAGACCAATCTGATCACAATGTCCCGCCAACATCACCCGAAGCGGCGCATCAGGATTCCGCGCCGCAAAAACATTGCCGTGAATATCGGTACGGACCGAATCGGCAAACGGTTGCACGTAATTTCGGACAAGTTGTTGAACCGGTTCTTCAAAACCGGTTGTACTCGGCGTAGTCAAAATACTTTTCAAAAAATCTTTGGCTTGGAGGTTCATAAAATTAAATAGTGTTAAAGAGTTTTTTTATTGAAGGATTTATTAATTAATTGATTAATTGATTCTATTGTCCCTTATGTCCCATTTGTCCCTAATGTCCCTGAAAAATTCTAGGGACATTAGGGACTATAGGGACTAAGGGGACAAAATCAGGACAAACAATTTCGTGATTAAAAAATAGCGGCACAACGATGAGGATTATACTGTAAGTTGGTATTACTTGCAAGATTAACCGAGTTGCTTTATACTGATTCCTTGTTGCAATGTTTTTTCTTTGAGTGATCTTCTTTTACAAGAGACAACAGGCAGGAGGTTCAATGCCGCCAACAGAAACATGGACGGTCAAGCGGTTGCTGGAATGGACAACCGATTTTCTCAAAAAGAAAGGAATGGACTCGCCGCGTCTTGAGGCAGAAATTCTGCTTGCTTCCGCGATGAACATTAAACGCATCGAACTCTACACCAACTTCGATACCGAACCTTCCGAACCACAACGTACTACCTTTCGTGAATTTGTAAAACGTCGCGGTATGTGGGAACCGGTTGCTTATTTGGTTGGTTTTAAGGAATTTTATTCGATTCCGTTCAAGGTTGACCCGAATGTTTTGATTCCGCGTCCCGAAACAGAACAATTGGTTCTGGAAACATTGGATATTTTGAAAACTTTTGCCGAAACATCTCATCCGTCTATTTGCGATGTCGGAACCGGTAGCGGAGCAATTGCGATTGCGTTGGCAAAGAATTTGCCGAAATTGTTGAAACTATCGGCGATTGTTGCGGTTGACCGCAGTGCGGAAGCCCTTCGTGTTGCAGAATCCAACGCGGTTGCCAACGGAGTTGCCGACCGGATAAAATTTTGTTGTTCGGATTTATTGGAGGAAGTTGCGGAAACCTTTGATGTGATTGTTGCTAATTTGCCCTACATCAGTCAATCCGAATACGACGCTCTTCCCAAAGACATTCGCAACTTTGAACCGCAACACGCCTTGCTTGCCGGACAAAAAGGGACAGAAGTTATTGAACGTCTCGTCACTCAGTTGCCGGAAAAACTTCAATCCGACGGTTATGTTCTTTTGGAATGCAGCCCGATGATTGCCCAATCGGTTGCCGATTTTTTTGCCGATTGGAAATCGGTTCGTATTATCAAAGATAATGCCGGACATCAACGTTTGGTGTTAGCGCAAATCAATAATGCTTAGCGACATGCAAAACACATTGCACAGTAAAAAATTTCCTGATTATTTCGGAATTTTGAGGAAAATCAGCAACAAATTAAAACCCCAAATCTCTCGTAAAAACCTCCAAGTCTCTGGTTTAAACTAACCAATCTTTGGTTTAAAACGACCAGTTCCAGATTACCTTTTTTTATTTGTCCCGCAGGGACAACACGTTATTAACCGTTCAAATAAAAAGGCAACTTCTAAAAACTCATTTTTTGATCGACCGAAATCGACCCAATTCGACTAAAATCGATTTTGGTCAATTTCAGTCGAAGTTTTTAGAAGTTCCCAAAAGAAAAAAATCATTGGGAAATTTTCTAAATAATACCTAAATAATAACTCTGGGAACCTCTAAATATACCCTTTTTCAAAAACAAACTATTCGATTTTAATTGATTTCAGTTGACTGAATATCGAAATAAAATTAATTTTTAGAAATGCCCCATGATAATTTCGCGTCAAAATCCAGACAAAGAAATTTTTATATCTTGACATTTTACCATGTTGATGGATACAATAAGAATGTTTGACATGGAAATGGATTACACGGATTAACTAATTGATTAATTAACTAAGTAAAAAGTTTCGGCGAGATGTTGGAATTTAACCGGACGGAACTTAATCGGAGAAACTTGTTCTGTTATTTTCAGGAAAATGGAACCGATTTGAGTAGTTGGTATCGATCAGAAATCAATGGTGAATGATGTTCCTTTACAAATCGAAAAACTTTTGGACGGCTTATGCTCCGGCAAAACTGAACCTTTTTTTCGAAGTGTATGGAAAACGTGACGACGGGTTTCATGAAATTATTTCCATTGCCGTCCCGATACGGCTTTTCGACACCCTGATATTCGAGCCGACCGAAAAAGAAGAAATCGATTTTAGTTGCCAAAACGCATCTTCGGATGTTCCTGATAATGAGAATAATTTTGTTGTCCGGGCAATACGATTACTTCAGAAACGTGTAGGAATGATTCGCGGGGCGAAAATCCGGTTATTCAAGCGGATTCCGAGTCAGTCGGGACTTGGCGGCGGGTCAAGCGACGCCGCAACCGCACTCCAAACCGCTCGGCATGTTTGGAATTTGAACATTTCCGACGAGGAATTGTTGGAAATCGCCGCCGAAATTGGAAGTGATTGCCCGATTTTTTTTCACCGCAACGCCAGTATTAGTTACGGACGCGGTGAAAAAATCCGGTCAATTGACGGTTTTATTCCCAAACTGTATTTTGTGATCCTGAAACCGTGTGAAGGACTTTCAACCGCAACTGTTTATAAGCAATGTATGTCATGTCACGATTGGCAATTTCAATATCCGGAAAAACTGATTACTGAACTGAAAAACGGTGATCCTGTCCGTATTGGACAATGTTGTTTTAATCGGCTTGAAAACCCTGCTCAGGCTGTTTGGTATCCATTTCATCAGTTTAAACAAGAGTTGGAAAAATTCGATTGCCTTACTGTCCGTATGAGCGGAAGTGGAACCGCATTTTACGGACTTTGCCGAAATGCCCGGCACGCAACCTGTGTTGCCGGACGCCTTCGTCAACGTGTTACAAAGAACGACCATATTTTTATTGCGAGCAACTGATTAATTGATTATTAATTTGATTAATTAATTAATTGATTAAAGGGTTTCTCGCTACTCCTAAGGAGAATTTTGTCATGGAAATTACTGAAGTACGTATCAAATTGATGGAAGAACCCAGCGAACGTCTTAGGGCTTTTTGTTCCATTACGTTTGACAATTGTTTTGTGATCCGAGATTTGAAAATTATCGACGGCACCAACGGACCGTTTGTGGCAATGCCCAGCCGGAAGTTGACCGCGCACTGTCCGCGATGCCGTTGCAAAAATCATCTCAAAGCGTCTTATTGTAACCAATGCGGTTACAAATTTGAGGAAATCCCTGAATTGCGGGACGAATCAGGGCGCAATAAACTTTATGCCGATATTGCGCATCCGATCAATTCCGCGTGCCGTGAAGCTATTCAGGAACGTATTGTTAAGGCATTTGAAGAGGAACTTGAAAAATCCAAATTACCCGGATATGTTTCTTCTTACGATGATTACAATGATTCCGGCGAAGAAGGTGGAGGAAATGATTTTATCCCCGATACACCACATTTTTCGCTTGTCCCACGGAACCCCACAGTAGCACGAAAGAAAAAAGCCGAATTTGGCGCAGGTATTTTTGAGTAGTTGAGAGTGGAGGGTTGATAGTGGAAAGTGTCGCAAACGGATTTTAGCCGGAATGATTGCCGGAACGATTGTGAATCCCATGCGACACGATCAACTACGCCATCTCTACAAGGTTAAGAGGGAAAAACGTAACTGTCTATTTTTTATCAGTAGCGTCCGTTAATTACGTTGATTTTTAGTTTACAGATTTTCGCAGAAAGTTATAAAATCCGTTTGCGTATCTGCGCTCATCTGTGTAATCATTTGTGTAATCTGCGGACTATCTGAATTATGTGTTCAAGCGGTTAATAAAATAGACAGTTGCGGAAAAACAAATATCCCGATGAAATATTTTACAAAAATTCGTAATATATCAGTGGGATTTTTTATTCTCAGTACCTTGTCCGTGCCGGAACACGGGTATCTCGCCCGTGTGAGTTTGCGGTTTTGACCGTATTGGAGGCGGGCGTGATACCCGCATTCCAATTTCCACTGATCTATACAAAAATTCTAAAAATCTGCGGACATCTACGGATAGAACATTTACGGACAAAACATTGGCGGACTAAGCGGCGTCGCGTTTTTTAGCCGGCATTATTGGTGTTGGGAACACATGTCTTGCGGGATTGACATCGAAATATGATTTGATATTACGGACGACAAGCTGTTGTTCCTTCTCTGTCAATTCGGGAAAGATTGGTAACGATAAAACTTCACGGCTTGCCCGATAGGTTTCCGGCAAGGATTCGGCAGTATAACCGAGATAGTTGAAACATTCCTGTTCGTGTAAACCAAACGGATAATAGATTTCCGAACCGATTTTCTGTTCTGCGAGATTTTTTCGCAACTCATCGCGTTGACCGTCCAACACACGAATTGTATATTGATTCCAGACGTGCCGGCGATTGGGCAACGGTTTGGGAATACCAATGATGTTTTCCAGTCCGGCATCAAAGAACATTTCATGATAACGTTGGGCGTTCTGAATGCGCATCATTGTCCAACCTTCGAGATATTTAATTTTGACATTGATAATTGCGGCTTGGAACGAATCCAGACGGCTGTTAATTCCGATGATACGGTGATAATATCGCGGTTCCATACCGTGAACGTGTAATAATTTTAGTTGTTGAGCTAATTGGGAATTACGAGTTGTAACCAACCCGCCGTCACCGGCTCCGCCCAAGTTTTTCGTTGGGTAAAAACTAAACGCTCCCATATCGCCCCACGAACCCGCACGGCGTCCGTCCAACTCTGCTCCAATAGACTGTGCGGCATCTTCGATCACGGTAATTCCTGATTGTTGAGTTAACCGGTTGAGTCCGACCATTTCTGCCATTTGCCCGAAGAGATGAACAGGAATGATTGCTTTTGTGCGCGGGGAGATTTTCCGAGTTGCGTCGGACACGGACATATTGAACGATTCCGGCTCAATATCAACGAAAACCGGTCTGGCTCCCAATCGGGTAACTGCACTGGCAGTAGCAAAAAATGTAAAACTCGGAACCAACACTTCATCACCTGGTCCAACATCGGCTGCCATGAGAGCCAACAACAAAGCATCACTCCCTGAAGCACAAGCGATTGCGTGTTCAACTTGTGTATAAGTAGCTATATTATTTTCGA
>JAIRLW010000372.1 GCA_031259095.1 Planctomycetaceae bacterium
CCCGCAGTAAAGACAACAAAACGGTTTACGCTTTTATTGAACAATTTCCCAAAAACGAATTGATCATAAAATCTGTTACGCCGAAACCGAACAGCGTTATTCGTCTATTCGGTTACGAAAAACAATTGCAATGGACAACAACCGACAACGGAATAAAAATCACCATCCCCGACGAATTGCAAGACCCCAAAAATCGCCCGTGCGAATTCGCATGGGGATTTGAATTTGAAGTGGATGGGTAATTGTTTTAGAATAGGCAATCTCTAAAGACTCTTTTTGTCCACGAATTTTCACGAATTGACGCCCATGACTTTTTGTGATAGATTGAGACTAATTGAAAAGACAATCTAATTTTCAAAAAGATATTTTTAGAGACACCTTATAAAATTTAACCTTTAACCCAAATTTAAAACCATGAAATGTCATCTAAAGAAAATGTTTTATTTTGCCGGAATTTTTGTAATGACGATTTCGGTTTCTGTTTTTTTGGCAATGTCGGCGTTTGCACAACATGCGCAACAATTACCCGGCACAAAACCGATTGAATGGACGGAAAATTATTTTGAACGTAACAACCGGCTCATCACCGAATTTCTTGACAAGAAAATTGCCGAAAGTGAATTGTTGCGGGAAAAATATTGGAACCGTGATTTTTCCGATTCGGATGCTTATCAAAACTCTGTTTCAAAAAATCGTGAGCGGTTGAAATTTATTACCGGAGTTCGTGATCCTCGTGTTGGTTTTGATTCGCCTGAATTGATTTGCACGCTGAATCAATCGGCAATGGTAGCGGAAAACGAAACGCATTCTGTTTTCGCCGTTCGTTGGAACGTGTTCGACGATTTTTCCGCTGAAGGTTTTTTGATTAAACCGAAATCCGAGAACATTACAAAAACAATTATTCATTTGCCGCAAGCCGGAATCACGCCGGAAGAATTGTTGACGGGCAAAGATGAAGTGTTGCAAAAAAATTGGTTCACGCCGCCGTCGAAAGAGGAACAGATGATTATTCCGTTCATCGTGAGCCGGAATTGGGGACAATATAAACGTGTTCAATTACCGTATCGTGAATTTATTTATCGGCAAGCGTATCAACTTGGACGGCATATTATCGGTTACGAAATTCAAGAAGTTTTGGCGTTGGTCGATTGGTTGAAGAAAACGCCGGAGATGAAAATCCGTGTGCAAGGTCAAGGCGACGGCGGATTAAGTGCATTGTATTCGGCGGCGGTTGATACGCGAATTGACGAGGCGATTGTTGTTGATTATTTTGAGAAACGCGACCGATTGTGCGACGAACCGATTGACCGAAACGTGTTCGGTTTGCTCAATGAATTCGGCGATGCGGAAATTGCAACGTTAATTTGTCCGCGCAAATTGAGGATCGCGTCTTACAATGCGCCGGAATTAATGTTGCCGTTCAATGATCCATGGCATTCTAAATACGGCGGCGCGCCGGGCAAGTTGAAAAAGTTAAATCCTGAAACAGTGAAAGCGGAAGTTGAACGGGCGAAAAAAATTGTTGCGCCGTTGAATGTTGACTGGATTAAAGTAACTGAAATAGAAAAGGAAACTTCGTCATCCGTCAAATTTTCTGTTGCCCAAAATATATTGAACGAACAACGCATCGTAAAGCAACTCGAAAATCACACGCAACGATTGCTTAAAGAATCCGTTTTGACACGTCGGGAATTTTGGGAAAAACTGAATACATCGTCGCCGCAAAAAATTGCTGAAACAATTGAGTGGTATCGAAATTATTTTTCAAAAAATGTGGTTGGCGAATTTGAGGAATCGCTGCTGCCGATCAATCCGCGAACACGATTGTTAAAGGATTGCGAAACTTACACGATTTACGAAGTGGAACTTGACGTTTACGAAGGGCTGACTGCATTTGGATTTTTGCTGATTCCCAAAACGCTTCAGGAAGGACAAAAATTGCCTGCTGTTGTTGGACAACACGGTTTGGAAGTTGACGCGAAAGAGCATATTATTGAGTTTGATCCGAAAGGCAATATGCAATATGCAATGATTACGAAATTGTGTAACGGCGGTTATGTTACATTTGCGCCGCAGGGAATTTTTAAGTTAAGTCTTCAATCAGCGTCAACTTAATTCATTGGGCAAAAATCTTTTTGCCGTGATGACGGCGCAGCAAAAACAGATTGTAAAATTCTTGCAAACGTTGCCTTTTGTTGAATCGGACAAGATTGGTTTTTACGGATGTTCTTACGGCGGGACAACGGCGATGTTTGTTCCGCCATTGATTCCCGAATACAAGGCGGTTGTGTGTTCGGCGAATTTTAATTATTGGAACGATAAAATTGCAGGAACGGCGTTACAGAAAAGTTATATGTTTGATTGGCAATATGAGGTTTTTGATTTTGATTTGGCGAATACGTTTGACCACAGCGACATGGTGCGTCTGATTGCGCCGCGACCTTTTATGGTTGAACGCGGACACAACGATGGTGTGGCAAAAAGTGAAAACGTTGCGTATGAGTTCGGCAAGGTGCGTTATTATTACGATATGTATCTGAAAACGCCGGAACGCGCAGAAATTTTATTTCTACCCGACGGACACTTGCCATACGTTACGCCAATTCTGCCCTTTCTGGACAAATGGCTGAAAGAAAATAAAGGGAACTTCTAATAATTAACTGCCCTTTCCTAATTTATCCTGCTAATTGGCCTAGCCATATTAGTGGTGATTCGAATATTTCTGGTTTTATGTCTTTTGGCAAAGCCTTGCAAAATTCTTTTTTTAAGATAGTGTGTCGTAACAAGTTACGTTTATCGGCATGTGAGGGTCGTCTTGTTTGGTCGTCCCACGGGGCGAATATTCTGTTGTTAAATTTGTTTTGTTCGACATTCCATGTTGCCAACTCGACGGCATTGTACAGTAACATATTTAAAGTTGTTGCCGCTTCATTGGACTCCAAAAGCCGGACTTCCTGCTTCCCCCACCCCCCCACCTCCTTCAAGTCCTTGAACACTTCCTCAATACCAAAACGAACCGCATAACTTTCCAATATTTCCTGAACACTTAATTCTGTGTTCGTGGACATCAACGGTACCCACGTTCCATCAT
>JAIRLW010000446.1 GCA_031259095.1 Planctomycetaceae bacterium
GATACCAGCGAACCCGCCGACTTTTAACAATTTAAAAAAAGATGTCTGAACACAGGGTCATAGTCGGCTATCGCCGACGCGACCATGGGTGAACACCCTTTGACAAAAGGTCGCCTACCAGATAGAAAGTCGCCTACTTGAGTTTTGGGGATTAGGGACATTGGGGACGATAGGAACTACTAATGGGACAAAATGAGATAACTCATATTTTCGTGTCGATTCGCGTCTTTCGTTGTTAAAAATCAAGAGTGGAAATTCCGCTGAATTATTAACGTAAACAATTGTCGCTCCATTTCCGAAATAATCTATCAATTTTGTACATTTTCTGATACCTTGTCAAAATTGGTTAGTTCGGCAAGCGGTTGTTTGTTCGTGGAATGAGTTCGGCGTGGGAAACGTCTTATTTTCGTTGCGGAATCGTTTGCGGAATGAGAACGGATCATGCCAAAACCAAGTGCAACCACTGTTCCCCAAAATGCACCGCCCGAAATGTCCATCAGAGATGGAATCGTTAATTGTGTCAGAATTTTAAACAAAATTAAAAGTAACACAAGAAAAATCGGCGAGGAAAACGGTTTTCGTGTTGTCACAACAATAATCGTCAGAAACGCCAACCAATAATAAGCGGTCAATGTTCCCTGATGAACAATGTAAAACGATTGATCCACTCCATCGGGTATCTCAAACGCATTCCAATTCGGCATCACCGACGTCAAACGAATCATGGATGGAGAAATCTGCCAAGGCGTTGCAAACGGAGTTGTATCTTTAAACCACTCCTCCAAAGAAACCCATTGAAAACGGCTAAAACCTGTTTGTAACGGCAAATCGAAAGATTCGGAAGAAATCCGAACCGGATTAACTGTTTCAGGAATATATTGCGAACAATTATTGATTGATCGGGAAAAAAAACGGCGATGCAACGAATTAGTCAGAAATGAAGTAACATAAAATGTGTATTCTTTAATTTTGTCTGACCGGACTTTTGACGAAACAAGTAAAACCAACCCCGAACGTTCAAATAAATCCACACCGCGTTGTTCCATTAAATCCGTTTCATAAAATGAAACCGGCGACGACGGTGTTACGCCAAGCAGGAGTAACGATTGTTTGTCAATGATCATTTTCACCTCAACGCCTTTTTCGTCGCCGCGCCGGATTTTGCCCAACATTTCCAATAATCGTTTTTCGTTACCGAATAAATCTGTCCAACTCGTTTTATGTTCCGATGTTCGGACAGGTTCGTTTTGTGCGGCGGGGTTGAGTAAAGTTCGGTCAACATCAAACGCCGTTGGATTGGGCTTTTTCAAATTTGTTGCAATCCAGTTGAAAAAAATCTGAGAAGCCTGCGTCGCGTCCTGATAACGGCTTTTACCGAAACAAAATTCCTTCCACGCGGCAAGAGAAAAAAGATCAAATCGGGTATTCGTCAAAAAATGATTCATCGCATCCGGTAACGGAAAAGAATGGTTTTCTGCCGTGTTTAACGTAACCGAATGACATGAACTCACTTCAAATTCCGGCGGAAACCATAATGTCCCGTTTTTGGAAAGAACCGGAATGTCTGCCGAAGGATATT
Source organism: Planctomycetaceae bacterium (assembly GCA_031259095.1). GTDB lineage: Bacteria > Planctomycetota > Planctomycetia > Pirellulales > Thermoguttaceae > WRKP01. Next base: position 1,580 of record JAIRLW010000446.1, read on the forward strand.
GCGGTTTCAGTTTTTGCTGATTTCGCAGCGGAATATTTTGATGCGAATATTCTAACGAAACAGAAACAAAACGAGTTCCTTCCGGCAAAGGAACAGTAACAATATTTTGCAGCGGCGGTTTCGTCGCCGGTTTATCCGTTTTATTCTTTGGATTATTTTCTTTTACGTTATTTTCTTTCAAACTATTTTCATATTCGGGCTGCCATGAAATTTGTTGGTCATCACGCCAAACAGCATGGACGTCGCCAACATCAATACCTTCCGGTAACCGAATTTTCAGTGAATCTTTTCCGTAATTTTCCAGCAGGAAAATCGCATTGTCTTTGACAATTCCTTCCGATTCATATTGCGTATCGAGACGAAGCGACCAAATCCACGCCGACGGCGGCATTTCCTCGCGGTTTAATCGTTGCAACAAAATCGGATTTTGCAATGAAGATTGCATTTCCTCTTCAGGATCATATCGAAACGCCGACCGGATTTCCTGATAACGATACCATTCGGTCGGAGCCGCCGGAATCGATTTAAGACGGGAATTGACAATATGATATTGAAACAGTTTTGGCGATTCAATATAAATTTCTCCTTTTTGTGTTACCGCTAACGGCAGAGCCGCTAAGGGAATCGGGACGGAATCCGATAGAGGAATCGAAGAAACCGCACGAAATTCAAACGCCGACGTTTGCGGAACCGCCAGACGAATCTCCCACGTTTCACCGCGATTCAACGTATCGGAAACATTTTGAGATTGTAAAAACGGTAGAATTTCCTGCTGTTCTTTTTCGGACAATAAACGTACTTGAAGCGGTTGAATCAATTCCGAAACGCCTGACCATGTCCAAATATTGTTTTTTTGTTCCTGATTTTTTTCATGAGATTCCGATGTTAAACGTGACACTAAATGCGGCGTTAAATGAACATAAACACGGTCAACAGAGGAATCAACCGGTTGACATCGAAAACGGAACGAAGGAATTAGTTCTTTTTCTTTGAGTAAAACGTTACCGATAATTTCCGCACTATAATTCGGTTTCAAACGTTCCATACTGAAACGGATTTCCTGCGTTTGGGAGTTGAGCGGAAACAAAATTCCTGAAGGCGGATCGCTAAAATATTGACTCACACGCGAATCCGAATGAGGAATTTCAAACGCCGAATGATTTTGGGAACGATATTGTAAATGATACGGAATGGTCGATTGAACGGCAACCGCAAGATAATGCGATTCATCCTGACGACGCGGCAACGCAAGCGGTGAAACATCGCTCAAACGGAAATCGTTTTGTAAACCGGCTTGAAAACGTCCGGTCAACTGAAGACGAAGAGATTTACGTAACCGAAGCGGATGTTTCAATTGAATAGAAAGAATTTGTAACGATTCTCCCTCTTCTCCCGAAAATTCCGAATGATTGAAACGCGAATTTTGCGCATCAATAATATCCCAAGTAAGAATTTCGTTGCCGCCGGAAACTTTGGTCGCGTCAACTGTCCAGTAAACGCTTCGGAGAGAATCAATCGTCCAATGAGGTGAAATCGGAAACTCAAGCGTGTAACGATTACCTTCGACCATATAGCAATCGACAATCATATTACCGCGAATTTCATTGTTTCCCCATTGAATCTGCACGGCGCTGTTCAGATGAACGCGGGGAGTATGTGAAACAAAATCTACGGTGATTTGCGAATCGTCTTCAAAAAATTGAAAGACAAATTGTTCCCAATCCGCACGATCCACCGGATTACGCGGCGTTACCTGAACGGCGCGTTCACAAGAAATATTCCGTATCAAAAACGGACTTTGAACGTGAACGCCGCAACGTGTTTCTTTCCAAAACACATTGGAGGAAACAACCCGAACACGCGGCAACGTCCACGATTGATTTTCATGAACCGAACAAACCGCTTCTACAGTCAGTTCTCCCGGTTCCTCTTTGACAACGCCGGAAAGATCAATATGAATACGTGTTACGGGAGAAGATGACGTTACGGTTAACGGCGACCATAAAACAGACTGCTCGCCATACCGAACATCAACCACCCGAAGCGGCATTTCCAAATCCAAAAGCAATTCGTTAAGACGCGCATCCGATTTGTCAAAAAAAATCTTTGCTGTTACATCCATTCCTTGCGGCATAATACTGTATCGGATCGTCTGCTGAATTGCTGTTTTTTGCCGAGTCGGTTGTAACTTTTCGTCGTGAGTCATGGTCAACAAAATCGGCGCATTTCGACCCGGCAAAATCCGCCAACGGCGACTATTCGGATTTTCCATCTGTATTTCCTGAGTCTGTTGATCTTGTTGAATTTGTTGCGTTTTTTCGGCAATCGGTTCTTCCATAACAAGTCCGCTCGAAATAACCGGAATCACAGCAACCGGCAATTCCAGTAACAACTCAACCGACGGACAAGATGGAAATGAAAACTGGAACGATAAATCGCGTTGGAGATCGTTTCGGCTTCGGAGCGACCAGCGAAACCAAACACGTTTTGTTACGGCGTCTTTTTCAACGGGAAGAATCAGATGAATTTTGTCGTCCGGTTCACGCACAAGAGCAACCGGCGTTCCGTCTTCCAACGCCAATTGATCAATCCAAAAGCCCAACGAATCAAACGTAATGGAATGACCGGTTTGGGAATGACCGGATTGAATTTCAAAATAACCTTGTCCCTGAACCAATTGACGACCTTCTAATTTTGCGTCAAGAACAATTCGCGTCAAACCGTTCCATTCCTCTGGATTGATTTGTCCGGCGGGTTTTTTTGACCATTCCGTCCATTGCTCAAAAACGTTACGATCCAACGGTAAATACCGACCGGGTCCGTAGGGCCAATCGTCAATCTTTTCCAACGGCGCCAACCAACGCCGAAACCGAATCGGTTCCGTATTCTCTTTCCGACTTTCTTCCTGTCCGAAACAAACCGCAATCAATCCCGTCAACACAAACAGGATAAACAATTGCTGAAACAAAACGGTTTTTTTGACGTTGCGATCAATAAACATTGTAAAATTTTCGTAATATTTCAGTGGAATTTTCCTGATTATTTCAGAAATTGGAGGCAGTGTAGGCGGACGGCAATTGGTATTGCCTGCGTTTTGCTAGAGAATTGGAGCAAATTGTTCATAAAAACGGACGTCGCCGGAGTTGAAATATCTGATGTCGCGGATTCCGTATTTCATCATGGCGAGCCGCGTCAGACCAAGACCAAACGCAAAACCGCTAAACTCTTTCGGATCAATTCCGCCGAATTCCAACACTTTCGGATGAGTCAGACCGCAAGGAATGAGTTTGATCCAGCCGTCGCCGCAAGTCGGACAACCGCTTCCGCCGCAAAACAGACAATTCAGATCAAGTTCAAACCCCGGTTCGACAAACGGAAAAAAACCGGGGCGCAATCGGACTTTCACCTCGCGCTTGAACACTTCGCTAAGCAATGTTTTCATCACGCTGATCAGATTGGCAACAGAAATATTGCGGTCAACCATCAGCCCTTCACATTGATAAAAGGTATTTTCGTGACTTGGATCGATTGATTCATAACGAAAACACCGACCCGGAAAAATACCGCGAAACGGCGTGCCAAACCGTTTCAACGCTCGAACCTGATTTGAAGAAGTATGCGTGCGAAGAACCATCTCATTTTTCAGCCAGAACGTGTCTTGCATATCCCGCGCCGGATGATCTGATGGAATATTGATAGACTCGAAATTATTAAATTCGGTTTCTGCTTCGGGGCTGTCGAGAACCGTAAAACCCATTCCTTCAAAAATTTCTTCGAGTTCCATCTGAACCATGCTAATCGGATGCAACGCTCCAAGCGAGCACGCCGAACCGGGAACGGTCAAATCAATCAAACGATGAACCTGAGAAGTTTTCGTATTTTGGTTTTGAGCGGTTAAACGGTTGAGTGTTTCCTGAATCTGTTCGGTTGCAAAGTTTTTGAGTTGATTTAATTCCTGACCGAAATTCTTTTTTTGTTCCGGTGAAAGTTTACTAAAATCGGTTTCTTTCGCAAGGTTTGTAATAATTCCTTTACGGCCCAAATATTGGATACGAATTTGTTCAACTTCATTCAGGGTTGTAACATGCGACAATGCCGTTAAAAGTTCGTCTTGAATCATGGGAGCAAAGAGTAATAAATAAAACAACAACCAAAAATCATAAACAGTCTTAATTTTAACGGATTCAATCTGAAATGTAAAGATAGAACAGGAAACCTCTAATAATTCACCGAGTTTTTAAGAAGAATTATTTATCCCGTTTGTCCCTCATGTCCCAATCGTCCCTCTATTGAAAAAGTTAGAGACCTCAGGGACGATTGGAACAAATATACTTTGAGATAAAATTTGCTGATTGTTTTGGAATTTGGGGGATAGTTGGTGGTAGGCGACCTTTCGCCGAAAGGTCGGTCGGCGTTAGCCGACTTGCCCCTGTTGACGGACGGCAATCTGATACAATCGGCAGGCAATACCAATTTCCGTCCGAACACAGGGGCAACGTCGGCTATCGCCGACGTGATGTTTCAGCGAAACATCATCTACCTTTTGATTTTTAGACATAAACAATGATCTCCCCAAAATGTGAAACAATCAGAAAATTTGTGTGGATTATTCCTTTCAATGTTGTGCGGTATCAATCCAAACGGTAACAGGACCATCATTGACCAGTTCGACGTGCATTTCATTACGGAATGCGCCGGTTGCAACGGAAACGCCCAGATTTCTGATTGTTTCGACGAAAACCTGATAAAGCCGATCTGCTTTATCCGGTGGAGCCGCTTCGGTAAAACTTGGTCTTCTCCCTTTTCGGCAATCGGCGTAAAGAGTGAACTGGCTTACCACTAACATCGAACCGCCGACGTCAATTAGTGAACGATTCATTTTTCCGACGTCATCTTCAAAAATACGGAGTTCCGTACATTTTTTTGCCAACTCTTTTGCGTCATTTTCACTGTCTTCGGTTCCAACACCCAGAAGCGCCAACAACCCAACCCCGATTTCACCAGTGATGTTACCGGTTGCCGGAAGAGTTACCAAAGCCCGTTTGACACGCTGAATACAAACCCGCATTTGCTTGTAAAAGAAGGAAATAATAATAGGTCAATAATTAAGAGGTAGGCGATGTTTCACCGAAGGGCCTTCACCCGCCATTGCGTCGGCGATAGCCGACTTGCCTCTGTTTACGGACGGAAATGATTCGTATTCCTTTCCCGAATCATTTAATCATTTATCCCTAATATCCCATTAGTCCCTAAAGTCCCTTTTTATAGGGACGATAGGGACTAATGGGACCAATAATCCATTAATCAATTGGCAATTGATATTTTTAGAGATTCCCTAATCGTTGATTTTTTTCACGCGATAATCTGGAACCTTGAATGGTTTACGGTTATTGGGAAACGAAACCTGAATATATTTTTTTTTCGGATTATCCTCGTTTTCATTAATCTGGTTTAAGTTATATCCTTTTTCAGAAAGCGGGTTGGAAGTCAACGAAGCAAAAGTTGGTTTTTCCAACGAAACAGACATTGCCAGAAAAGTCATTTCACAAGCGGCGCGATCTTGTGCGTGAAGACGCATCGATTCCACAATCCCGCGAAGCAATAACTCCGCAATAATCGGCGCCGACTTTTTGTCCATTGCCCGAACCACCTCGTCGGTCACCTCGCTCAATTCCGAATGACGTTGATAAAACGGTTTTTCACTGGCGTCGATCACTTTTTGCATTGACCGCAAATAAAAAATTTCATCTGAAACATGTCCGTGAAGAAAATTGTTTTTCAAGAGAATTGTTTCTTTGACTTCGTTGTTTTCATTTTCATTTTTGTTGTCGTCCGTATTTTTTTTACGTTTTTTTTGTTTCCGCGTGATGACCTCCAACAGATCGCGTTTTTCCAATTCATCGATTTCGGTTGGCGTTAATGCGGCTTCGAGTCCGTATTGCAGTATTCGGTGGTACGTTTTCAAGCCGCTGGCACGGTCGGCAACCCACACCGCACGATCCGGCGTCCAATGTTCCAGTTGTTCCTTGATCATTTCGTACAAACCATTGAGATACCGTTTTTTGAATTTCGGTTCTAAAATAACTGTTTGCATAATATCAACAGCTCGCAATCGGATTAACGCCGCTGCCGAACGCGCCGACGGAACACTGATTGCCGATGCTAATTGGGCAATCCGAAAAATATACACCAACGAATCCAACGCATCTTCAATCCGACCATCCCGAAGTGCGACGGCGATGGCGTATTCTTCCAGTAGTAGATAGTCTTCCAGATAATCAGCCGCCTGAAGATCAATAATTTCCCCAAATTCTTCGTCCTGTTCAAATATAAAATAAAAACAACTATCTGATCGATTGAGAAGGTTTCGGATAGTAAGACGCTTTGATTCGAAGCGGGTCAGTATTTCGTTCAGAGATTCCAACGTTTCCCCGCTAATTCCCCACGTATCCTCTTTTGGTGCGGCGTCGCGGAGTGTGTTTAACTCGTCGCTATTTTCAAGATGAAACGCATTATTCAGCGCAACCGCAATATTGACGTTTCCTGAAAGATTATTTTTGAAAATTTCAGACGGAGTTTCGTTTTGAGCCATTACTTTTTTAATTTCGGCAATCAACTCTTTATTTTTTTCAAATCTGGCGGTTTCCATTCCGCGAAACAATTCGCCCGAAATCTTTTCACCACCGAATTTCACTATTTTCGGGGAAATTAACAACGAATCACTCCGTTCCTCATGAACTCGGTACTGACGTTGGATAGCAGTAACGATGTAACAGGTAAAAACAACAAACAAAATCACCGCCGCAAGATAAATTGATTTGGCGTTCGTTTTTTGGGGATTAGTGTTTGGCATCGGATTATTTGTCCCTAACCCTAATGTCTCAGTGTCCCTAAAATCTGGGATATTAAAGACAATAGGGACTAAAGGAACTAAAGGGACTAAAGGGACAATTTAGGCAAAAGGTATTTTTAGAGAGTCCCAAAAAGTATTTTTTGGGATTCCCATTTCTTAACGAATCGGCGCATTTTCCGAACGATCTTCATTGGAATTATCTTGCAAGGTGCGAACCGTTTTGTCGAGGAGAATAATTTCGACTATCGAATGGACAGCCTTCGGGTCAATTCCGGGCGGCAACAAGGCACGGTTTAACGGTTCATAAGAACCAACAACCGCAATTTGAAAAAACTTTGCCTTGAGACCTTGTGAAATGAGATAGTCTCGAACATTTACCGCACGCGCATACGCCAAATCAATGTCTTGCTGATAAACTCCTTGCGATTCGTAAGACGCGGCATGTCCTTTAATCATGATCTTGAACGGCGAACCGACAAGGGTACTCAAAATGGCGTTGATATCCTGTTTTGCCTGAACGCTTAACTCATCGCTGCCAAGATTAAACTGAATAATTCCGCCTTTGATGAGTTCTTCTTTAATTCGGATTGTTTGAACGTTCTGGTGGTCTCCTTGCGCGGAAACAATGGGTTGTCCGCCGGTGAGAGCGGCTAGACGGTTGGAACGTTCGCTGGTGGTGGAACGTTGCGACGAAGGTTTGTTCGACCGGCTCGGCTTTTTGCTCGAACCGGAATAGCCAAGATTTTGCTGAAGGGATTCGACCACCGCCTCAAACTTAATCGTGGCAATAATGCTCATCGAATAAAGCATGATGAAAAAACAAAGCAATAACGACATCATATCGCCATAAGTCAATATCCATTCAGGAATTCCAGCCTCTTTAGGTTTTTCGCGCGCCACGGTAATAATGAGCAGTTAATAGTAATAGTTAATAGATTATTTTGTCCCATTCATCCCTAAGGTCCCCTCGTGTTTTATAGGGACTTATGGGACATTAGGGACGAATGGGACGGTATTGAACTAATTCGCTTTCCACGATGTTATTCATTTATGTTATTCATTTTCTTCTTCTTCGGGTCTATCTTTAGGCGGAAGGTACATTAACAATTTTTGTTTAATTACTCGCGGATTTTCACCGGACTGAATGGCAATAACTCCTTTTAAGGTAATTTCCATTGTTTGAATTTCGTTGGCGTTGATGAATCCGAGTTTATCAGCCCAAGGCAAGAGCATGAGGTTTGAAACGATAGCGCCGTAAAGCGTAGTCAACAGAGCAACCGCCATACCTTTACCGATTGTATCCGGGTCTAAGTCGGCAAGCATCATCACCAACCCGATCAATGTTCCAATCATTCCAAAGGCCGGAGCATATTTACCATAATTGGCGACAACACTTTGACCATACATGTGTCGGGCGTTGACGGCGTCGATTTCGGTGTTCATAATTCCTTCGACCACTTCCGGTGAAATTCCGTCCACGGCCATTCGCAAACCAGTGGCCAAAAACGGATTGTCAATTTCTTCCATTCGGTTTTCGAGCGACAGAAGCCCTTCACGCCGTGCGGTTTCGGACAGAGAAACAATCTGCATAATTGTTTGCAACGCGTCGGATTCTTTTGCGGTGAAAGGAATCTTTATGTAATTCCCTGACTGCAGAAACGCCGACAACGGATAAGCCCCCAGCACCGACGCAATCGCCCCGCCAAAAACAATAAAAACAGAAGGCGTGTCCCAGAAAATACGTAATTTATCAAGCCCGCCGAGTGCGATGGACATGATCATTAGGAACCACCCAAGCGCTAAACCGATAATTGTCGCTTTACCCATTAGAGTATCCAACCAACATATTCTTTAAAAACATTCGCAAACATAAAGAGAAATTGAAACCAGTCCATTATTCTAGCATACAAACAAGAAAATCACGAAAAATTAACGAGAATTATCAAAAAAATTTCGCTTTTTTCGTGATTCCGTGATCATAATATCCGCAAAGGACAAATAATCTTAAAGGATCAATCTTTACGGCAACTTCTAAAAACTCATTTTTTGACAGAATTTACAAGATAAAAATCAAATAAAATCCGGTAAATCATGTTTATCCTGTCAAGAAAGTTGTATTTGTCCGTGGTTTTTTAGAAGTTCCATTAAATCTCCAAGATCGGAAACCTCTGCTGACGGAATCCCCCAAGGCGGCGTCGGACGGTTCAAAAGGAGCAACCAATCCTTCGCCATCAAAATCTGATCCGCACGCGGACCAGGAAGCCAATCTCTCTTTGATACCATAAAATTCTCCTCGTTGTAAAATTTTTGATAAAACAAAATTCATACATCGAACAAAACAGCTGTAATGTTCCTAAAAATGACGCCCAATTCTGAAAATCTTCAGCATAAAAGGGGGTACTTTTACGTTAAACGGGGGTACTTTTACGTTAGAAGTACCCCCGTTTACGTTAGAAGTAACTACTTTTACGTTAGAAGTAACTACTTTTACGCTAGAAGTAACTACTTTTACGTTAGAAGTAACTACTTTTACGTTAGAAGTAACTACTTTTACGCTAGAAGTAACTACTTTTACGCTAGAAGTAACTACTTTTACGCTAGAA
>JAIRLW010000480.1 GCA_031259095.1 Planctomycetaceae bacterium
TTCCTATTGATTTGGTATGGTATGGTTCAACTGATTAAACCGGCTTATACTTTTGCGTGGTTTTGGACAAGCAGTGTTGCAATTTATTTGTTGCTTCGCCGAAGTGTGGACGCAACACCGTTGAGCGAAGTGTACCGGCTTGTTCTGGTGAAACCGCGAACATTACCGGAAATTAATATTAATAAAAGCAACTAAAATTCAGGCAACTTCTAAAAATTTGGTAATATATCAGTGGAATTATTGTTTGAGGTTAAAAAAGTATTTGCCCTTTCGGAGCTAATATAAAAAATAAAAATTCCACTGATATATTACAAAATTTGTTTTTTGATCGACCGAAATCGACCCAATGCGACTAAAATCGATTTCAGTCGAAGTTTTTAGCAGTTCCCTTAACTTGGTTTTATCTGTTCATATTCCTTTCACTTTAATAACAAGCATCCGATGAAACAGGAAAACTGGACAACGCAGTTGGGTGTAATCATGGCGGTGGCGGGCAGCGCTGTTGGTTTGGGTAATTTTTTGCGGTTTCCCGGTCAGGCGGCAATGTATGGCGGCGGTGCGTTTATGATTCCGTATTTTATTGCGTTTATTCTGCTTGGCTTGCCTATTGTTTGGGCGGAGTGGACGCTCGGACGTTATGCCGGCATTCGCGGTTATCATTCCGCGTCCGGCATTTTTCGTTGTGTTACGGGAAGACGAAGTATGGCGTATGCGGGTTCGTTTTGCGTAACACTAACAACTATTATTACCTCGTTTTACGTTTTCATTGAGGGCTGGTGTCTTGCGTATGCGTTACGTTATTTTTTTGGCTGGATGGGACACGGTGCGGATAGGAATTTCAGTAAACTGTTTATTGAAACAGCCGGTTTGGAAGGCAATGGGGCATTGTTTCAGAATGGTTTGATGAATTTCAATTTGCTTTGTATGGTGTTTTGTTTATTGCTCAATTATGTTCTGATTTATCGCGGTATTGTCAAAGGTATTGAATGGTTTTGTTCGTTGGCATTACCGGCGTTGTTGGTTTGTTCGCTGATTATCTTGGCGCGTGTTCTGACGCTTGGCAATCCGACAGGAATTGAGGGGCAAAGTATTATTGATGGATTGGGTTTTGTCTGGAATCCGTCACAACCGAACAAAACGTTATGGGAATCGCTTTCGAATCCTGAAACTTGGCTTGCCGGAGCGGGACAGGTTTTCTTTTCGTTGTCGCTTGGTTTTGGGGTCATCTGTACGTATGCTAGTTACACGCGGCGAAATGATGACATTGTACTTTCCGGTTTAACGGCTGCGGCGGGCAACGGATTTTGTGAAGCGGTTATTGCGGCAATGATGATCATTCCGGCGGCGTACATTTTTCTTGGACCTGCTTTTCTAACACCGGAAAATCTTAACAGTTCTTTTGCGATTGGTTTTCAGGCGTTACCGGAGGTGTTTCATCAAATGCCGATGGGACGTGTTTTTGGTTTTTTGTTTTTCTTTTTACTGTTCCTTGCGGCTGTTACGAGTTCGATTTCGACACTTCAACCGGCGGTTACTCTTCTTGAAGAAGGACTTCAATTAGGGCGAAAATCCAGTCTAACCATTGCCGGAATGATTACGACGTTCGGGGCATTTTTCACCGCCTATTTTACAAAAAACCTGACTGCTTTGGACACAATGGATTTTTGGGTTTGTAACGTGTTGATTTTCATGATGGCAGAAGTTCAGATTATTATTTTTGGTTGGGTACTTGGCACGGATGCGGGCATGGCGGAACTTCAGCACGGAACACAAATTCGGATTCCTTATTTTTTCCGGTTTATAATGAAATACGTTTCACCGCTTTATTTGCTGGTGGTTTTTATTGCGTGGGTGTACCTGAAATCGTCGGAACAACTCGATAAGATTCTACAAAATCCGGTTGTCCAACTTTCACTTGGTTTCATTGCTTTTGTAGCAATATTTAATCTTGTCATCACTTCTCAAGCGTTGGCACGGTGGGAAAAACAGGAACAACTCGATAAAAACACCTCCGATTGGGAAATCTGAATTGGCGTGATTATTTCGGATTGGCGTGTCAATTATTTCAGGGAACTTCTAAAAACTCATTTTTTGATCGACCGAAATCGGCTAAAATCGATTTTAGCCGATTTTAGCCGATTTCGGTCGATTTTAGTCTGTGAAGAAACGAGTAGTAGGTGATGTTTCGCCGAAACATCATGTCGGCAGCCGCCGACGCGGTCTTTGGGTAAAAGGTCGCCTACCGATAGAAGGTTGCCTACCTGATATTGACCAAACAACACCCAAAAAAGATGAAACAATCAGAAATTTCTTTTAATCACCCTTTCTTAAAGAATCCATATCGTGTATGCTATTCTTTATTGGATTTGTGAATTTTCCTGTTCATTGGGAATAGTTGCGATTTTATCATCTGAGTTTTGCCGGTCAATCTTATTTTCCGTGTAACGCGCCGCAACGTGACCTGTGCAAATGACTCAATATTTCAGTCCATTTCATTGAACAAAATTATGACCGAGTCGATAACTTCTGCCCTAACGCTTTTTCAAGAGATACGTGATCCGGTGGTCATTGTCAATGCCCAAACGGAAAACGTCGTTTGGTGTAATTCCCAATTCAAACAACATTTCGGAGAAATTACTCCAAACGGAATTTGTGAAAAACTTCATAAATTGCTTCACAGTCACGAAACATTAAAATCGTTAATCAAAACAATTTTGTCAGATCATTTCGGTCATTCCGGTTCGTTTTCGAAATCACGATTGGCGGTTACGGTTGACGATTGGTCCGGTAAGGTGTTGCCGACGCCGATAGATTGGCACGGCGAAACCGCGTTAGGACTGATTTTTGAAAAATCGCCGGATTCGCCGGATATCGAAGAAAAATTACGCCAACAAGAAGAATTATTATTACGTCGTAATCAGGCATTGGTCGCGTTGAGCCAAGACCCCGTGATGGAAACAAACGATTTTTCGGCAATTGCCAAAGTCCTCGCCAAAACCTGCTCCGTCACTCTAAACACTGTTCGAACCGGAATTTGGCTTTTAAATCAGGAAACCGGCAATCTCGATAATACCGCCATGTACACCTTAGCCACCGATTCCTTTTCTATTGATCCTTCGTTTCCGGCAAATACCTTTCCTATTTATTACGAAATGTTGCACACTAAACGGAATATTGTCATTCCCGATACCGAAAATGATATTATTCTGCCCGGTATGACCGCATCCTATAGTAATAGTGGAATTCGTGCGTTATTGGATAGTCCTATTCGACTTTTTGGCGAACTGTTCGGCGTGATTTGTATTGAACATGCCGGATCGCCGCGTTATTGGACATTGGAAGATCAAATTTTCGGCGCGTCTTTAGCCGATCTTGCGGCAATCGCAGTGGAAACTTCCCGCCGCCGCGAAAGTCAACGCCGAATGCAAACACTTGTCTCCAACCTTCCGGGAATGGCGTTTCGTTGCCGTAACAATTCGCCGGATTTCACGATGGAGTTTGTCAGTGAAGGTCTTAAAGATATTACAGGGTTCGATGCAGAGGATCTCCTCAATAATAACCGAATCACTTATTTCGATTTGGTGCATCCAGAGGATCGTTCCTCGTTGCTCAAAGCCAATATGGAAACGCTTTATGTCGGAATGCCGCTTGAATCGATTTACCGTTTTGTGCATAAAGATGGAAGTGTCCGGTGGGTTTGGGAACGTGCCCGCGTGGTGGAGGTGGATCCCAATAATCCTAATTTCAGTATTTCCGAAGGTTTTGTTACCGATATTACGGAACATCGGCGACTCGAAGAAGCGGAAGCCGCGAATCGCGCCAAAGGTGAATTTTTCGCCAATATGAGTCATGAAATTCGTACGCCAATGAACGGCGTGATCGGTTTGACCGACCTTCTTGCGAAAACGCCGCTTTCCGATTTACAGATACAATATATCAATATGATTCGGCAAAGCGCCGGTTCACTCCTTGCGATTATCAACGACATTCTTGATTTCTCTAAAATTGAAGCGGGAAAACTAAGTCTCGACGCTCATGAATTTGAATTGGTTCCGCTCATTGAAGACGCTTGTGATGCGATTGCGTTACAACTCTATAAAAAAGGAGTCAGAATTGCGGTAACAATTGACAGCCGGATTCGTGGACGTTTCATTGGAGACAGCGGCCGTTTACGGCAAATTCTGTTAAATCTGCTCAGTAATGCCAGTAAGTTCACTAATGAAGGTGAAATTATTGTTCGTGTTCAATTCGTTTCCTTAGGCGCGATTGATTCTTCAACCTGTTTGTTACGTTTTGAAATTGAAGACACGGGAATTGGAATTTCATCTGACCGCGTTGACCATCTTTTTAAACCGTTCACTCAGGCAGACTCTTCCGTAACACGTCGTTACGGCGGTACCGGTTTGGGACTTTCCATCTGTAAAAAATTGGTTGAAATGATGGGCGGCGATCTCAAAGTGGAAAGTGAACTCAGACGCGGTTCGCGTTTTTGGTTTACAGTGATGTTACATCGGTTGCCGGACGCCGAACCATTTCCGACCTTACCCAAACAACCGATTCCCGGAACTCATTCGATTGTTTTAGATATTCATCCGGCAACACGACAGGTCTTGAAACATTTAATCACCGAATTCGGCGGAACTCTGGTCGAGTCGGATTCGCCAACCGATTTTATCGCTCAAATTGATGAACAGATTAAAAACGGTCATCCCTTCGATTGGATTTTCTGTGAATCGGAGTATCCGGGTTACGGAATGGAACAACTCAAAAATGATTTGCTGAAAATTGCGGAAAAAGATCATTCACGATTGGTAATTCTGTTTTCGCTGGGCGCGACGTTTCAATCGTTGGAAAATATTAATTTACCCAATCTGTACGGATATTTATTCAAACCAATCCGTTACGAGAGTTTGTACCAAATTCTTAACGCTTCTTCAAAAGAATCGCTTTTCCCGTCGGAAAACGCACCGAAAACCAATCAGGAAAGCAACAGTACCGCGTCAACGGTAGAAATGTTACCGCTTCGTATTTTGTTGGTGGAAGATGTTAAAATCAACATTATTGTTGCAACGACTATGCTTTGTGCGTTAGGACATCAGGTGGATGTTGCGGAAAACGGGATTCAGGCGTTGGAGGCAATGCGGAACAAAGAGTACGATTTGGTGTTTATGGATTGCCAAATGCCGGAGATGGACGGCTATCAATGTACTCGGCAACTCCGGCAGGCGTTGGATGTTCTAAGCAATCATAATGTTCCGGTCATTGCCATGACCGCGCATGCCATGACCGGTGATCGTGAAAAATGCCTTGACGCCGGAATGGACGATTACATCTCAAAACCTATTGATTCCGAACAATTACGTAATATTGTTCTCCGATGGTGTGGAAAAAGAAGTGATGGCGTAAAAAATTAGCCTGATAATAACGCTCTTTGCCCCATTAGTCCCTATCACCCCTAATGTCCCTTTTTATAAGGACATTAGAGACGATAGGGACTAATGGGACAATTATTAAAAGAATCAAAAATCTTTTTGGCAAATGATATTTTTAGAGATTCTCTATTAATTGCACTTTCCTAAAATAACAAACTACTTTTTGAGACATTTTTTGTTTTTTACATTAGCCCCGATAGGGGCGTCAAGATTATAGCCCGCCCCAACGGGGTGGGGTTAAGTTCCTTCCCAACCCAACGCCCTGAAAGGGCAACGGGAAGATGATTAAATGACGAACCGTTTATAATCTTGACGCCCTTTCAGGGCTTTGGGGTATGATGGTACTGGAACCTACCCCGTTGGGGTAGGCGATTCAGTAAAAAATCCGACTGCCCTTTCAGGGCGAATACAATTTTTACCTAAAACAAATACTCAACTGATATATTACCAATTTTCTAAAAAATCAGACAATTGGGGGCTTGCATCAAAAGGGATAATCTGTATCATAATATCTCATTTGTTATTTTTTAATTTTTTGGTAACTAATTTTTGCGTGAAAAACAGGAATGATTTTGGGACTCTTTAGATATGAAAATAAACAGACCAAAAAATAAAAATACTTGAAAAATAAGGAGATTAAACTACTTTTTTTAAGAAAGTGCAGTTACACTTGAAAATTCGGTTTTATAAGAACAGAATTTTTGAGTCTTTTATTTAAAAATCCTGTAAATTCTGTTTATCTCGTCAAAATCTGTTTATCGTAACTGTCTATTTTATTTTTTACCACCAAGTCCCCAGAAAGCACAGAGCGGGACTTTTTTTACATTTTAATTTTTTTTGATCAGAAAGATAATAATAACCTTAAAAATAATATTTGTAATGATTCAGTGGAATTTCACATTTTTTGACTG
>JAIRLW010000533.1 GCA_031259095.1 Planctomycetaceae bacterium
CTTTCAGGGCTTCGGTTGGTGATAGTCCTTGAACCTACCCCGTTGGGGTAGGCTATAATCCTATTGCCCCTTCAGGGCAAATACTTTTTTAACCTCAAACAATAAATCCGCTGATATATACCTCATTTCCACCTAATTTTCTTAACAAAACGATTTTACCAAAAAACCTCAGCAGCCAAAGATACAACATCTATCCAACCTCATTACCTCATTGAAAACATGAGTGAATCATGAGGTAATAAGGTTGTAGAGACGTAATGCATTGCGTCTCTACTGAGGTTGTTTTGTGAGAAAATTAGGTTGAGAATGAGGTTTGCGGAAACTGTTAACAGACGTTTTGGAAAATTCCACTGATATATTACGACTGTGGGTGAAAAACCTTTGGCAAAAGGTCGCCTGCCTTAATTGATCGGACTTAGATCAAAAATGAATTTTTTAGAGGAATCCTATTTCTCATCGACGATTTTTTGAGCGGTTATTATTGCTTGGCGGATGAATGGGTCGTTGGGATCGCTTGACACACTTTTTGTCATCACAGGGATTTGTAACTTTCCATCCACCGGACGCGCCAAACTCCAACGTTTTTCCGCTTCAACCGCAATATCCGGCGAAACTCCAACTCCACTGTAAGACCAGCCAAGCGGTGAATAAAATTTTTCAACCGTTAATTTCAATCCCACTCTGGCATGACCCGGAATACCGGAATTGATTGGAAGAATTTGTTGAATGGTGCCTTTGCCGTAACTGCGTTTGCCGATAATCACGCCGCGTTTGTGATCACGAATCGCTCCTGCAACAATTTCGGAAGCGCTGGCGCTTTCTTCGTCAATCAAAACAATTAACGGAACAGTCCATGTATTTTCCGGTGTTGCCATATAAACAAAGTCGGAATTATTTTGCCGACCACGAGTTCGTACAATAACGCCGTTATCGAGAAACAGGTTGGCCACTTCGATTCCGATTTGGAGCAGACCGCCCGGATTCCGACGCATATCCAGCGTCAAACATCGCATTCCTTGACGGTCAAGTTCCAGCAACGCCGATTTCATTTCTTCACCGGTTTTCGATTGAAAACCGGTCAATTTAACGTAACCAAGATAATTGTTGAGCATCCGAACATCCTCAACACTTGGAACGTCAATTTGCCGCCGCGTGATTTGAATTTCCCGCACCGGTTTCAAACCCGATTTGACCATTAAACGAACAACCGTTCCTTCCGAACCTTGTAACAAATCGGCGGCGTCAATATCGCGTCCTTTGGTCGAAATTCCGTCAACAGATAAAATTCGGTCGCCGTCTTTGAGTCCGCTTTCCTGAGCCGGACTGCCCTGAATAACGCGAACAATTAACAGCGATTCACTGTCAGAATGAAGTTCCACGCCAAGTCCGACAAGATTACCGGAAATCAGCGAAAACTGATCATTCAACTGATTCGGCGTTAAATAGGCCGTGTAACGATCCAACGAATTGACCATTCCGCAAATAAATTCCATCAGGATCACCGTCGGATTCAAACCAATTTGTTGTTGCGCCATTTCCGCCAAACATAAAATTCCATTCTTTAAGTCGTCTCTGTTACGGATAATCCAGCCGTCGACGGTTTTCCGCATTGTTTCGGAAAAAGCGTCAATCTTTTCCGGCGAGGTTTTCAGGTTGGCTCGCGCACGAAAACCGGAATCAGATAACGCAATGTCAATATCCTGAACTCCATGACGGAATAAATGATCCCAATTCGGAACATCCACATAATCCTTTTGAATCCGCGATATAATTTCCTCATAAAAATTCAGCGTATCGATAAATCCCGACTTATAAATAATGTCAAGATAACTTGAATCGTGAAACCGGCGACCAACATCATAATGAAACCGCGCCGTCCGGTAACGTTCCATCAATTTATTATCGTTCCGATAAATCTGTAACGCCGTTTCGTAATGACTTAAAACATCCATCCACCGCGATTCGGTTTCCAGTTCAGAGCCGTGTTGTAACACAAGATCGAGTTCTGCTTGCGGAATCGGCGGCGGTAACTCGGTTCTCAATAAATTGGAATGAGAACCGGAATGAGCATTTCCTTCAGGCTGTTCCGGTAACATATCGTTTGCCCTGCCGCGTTGCGGAACAACAAACTGCGGAACATTCAATTGCGGAACCGTTACTTTTTTTGACTGGGGAACATTCAAAAGACGTTGAGGTGGATTCAGCGTTTCCACCACAGGCGACGGAATCATCGGAGAAGAAGAAATCGTATTGGTTTCGGTTCGCCGTAATTTTGTGGAAGCGTGACCAGCCGGCCAATCGTCGGAAACTGGGGAAAAAGTTTTCGAATCAGGATTCGAAAACGAAATATTCGGCGCAGTTTCCTTGACCGTCGAAAGAACCGGAGGAACAAAACGAAGTACCGGTTGTTCCGAAATCTGCGACCAAATGACCGGACACGGAAGAAGGTAAACAATCGCCGCAACCAAAACGGAAAACGGTGAAAAACTGGTGGTCTGATGTGGAGGACGACTCATGATTGTTTTGATTCAAGGGGGGATTGTGGGGGATTCACAGATCGTCCAGAGTTCCTTCCCTATCAAAAAACAACAGCGTCCTAATGCCGTAAGCGGTCTGTTTTAGGAAAATTACAATTATTTCCGTTCGGAGATTATAACCTTTAAACTATCTCAATGCAAACTTTTTGCCCGAAATAGTTCCTACCTATATTTCATTCAACCCCTATAATACGAAAAAAAATATCGATTGTTTCGGATAGTCTTGAAAAAACATTAAATTCCCAATCAAGATTTTCTTTAAAAAGGATCATTTATCGATTTTGTCTTAAAAATTACTGATTATTTCACATTTTGAAGGAGTGTCAAAAATCAAAAGGTAGGCGATGTTTCGCCGAAACATCGCGTCGGTCTTATTGTTTGACAAAATTTTCTAAGAATTGTAAACCAATTTTTCCTGATTTTTCAGGATGGAATTGTGTGGCAATGATATTTTCATATTGGAGAATCGAGGCAAACGTTACTCCGGCATAATTGGTTTGCGCCAGAATATGAGAAGACTGAACCGGTACGGGATAATAACTGTGAACAAAATAGAAATCGCTTGAATTGGTTATGTTTTGCAAAAACACCGAATCCGCGTTTTCCAGCGACCAGCAAACACTGTTCCAACCGATTTGAGGAACTTTATCCCAAAAATTAGTCGGGGAAAAACGGACAACACGTCCATGAATTAAACCAAGCATTTCGGTTCCGCCGTCTTCTTCGGAGAAATCCAGCAACACCTGCATACCGACACAGATTCCAAGCAAGGGAACGCCGCGACGTGCAATGTCGCGTAATGCGTCATCGAGTCCGAAATTCCGAAGGTTTTGCATGGCGGCTCCCGCCGCGCCCACGCCGGGGAAAATAACCCGTTCCGCAATAGCAACCGTTTTCGGGTCGGAAGTAATGGTTCCGGTAACACCGATGGCGTCCAATGCCAATTTGACACTCGTCAAATTGCCCGCCTTAAAATCAATAATCGCCAACATAGATAGTGGATAGTGTAAAGTGGATAGTGGAGAGTGTAAAGTGTAAAGTGGATCGTGGAGAAACGATGATTTTTATGGTAACGTTGAAAATGGTATCTTTGTCCCGTTAGGGACAGCATGTTGGTAGAAAACAATGACCATGAAAGACATTCGTCCCGTAGGGACGAGACAGACCTTGTTGATGGACGTCTTGATTTTGCTACAAAACATAAAGATTACGAATGCCCAAAGTATAAGTGGAAAATATTGCCATCCGCTTGCGACACGCTCCACTTTCCGTTATTCACGCTCCACTACAATAAGCGTTTCGATGCCGGTTTCCGGCAAAAATCTGGCAAAACAAAAGTCGTCGATTAAATGATGACCAAGAACTGTTCGGTTTGCCGACGGCGTCATGGAACGGTATAACACGAATTGTTCTTTGTCCATCTGCACCCGATAACCAACCGCCTGATCCTCAGGAACTTTTTTCATGTCTTCGCCAACAGTTAAATGCCGCCAAGTATAGGGACTGTCGGAACGGTTCGCATCAAAATCGAAAAACAACGGAGCAAACATGGAAATGCCGGAACTTTGTTGACGAAGCACTAAAGCGGCGTGTTCTATTCCCAACGTTCCCGTAACCATTCCGGTTGGTTCCGTTTTCTTCCACTCCGGCAATGCCAATGGAAAAACCCGAAATAACGGCGACGATTTCGGTTTATCCGGACGGAAAAAAATTTCGGTTGAATCGGTCAATGTTTTGGGACGGAGTTTGGGAGAATAAAAAAGCGCGGATTCATACGCCAAATGATCATGGCGTTCCGGTAATCGCCGTTTAATGCGGTCGCCGTCCCACAACAGGGTGTCGCCGAGAATCAGTAATTGGTCGGTGTTATCGAGCAGGAAAAAACGTTGGAGACGATAATCGTCGGAAAGAGGCAAGTCAAGTTCAATATACTCGCAACCCTTTTCACGATGAACACAAGTTTCCGTCCATACATCAACAGCATGAAGCGGTTTACCGCGACGTTGGAGCGAAAATTTCCAAAGCCCGAACAAAACCGGTTCTCCATGTAAATCTACTTCTAACTGAACAGCGTCGGTTTCTTGGGAATCGAAATGTATGGAAATCGACAGATTTTTTATTTTACTCATTGTTGAGGTTTGGGATGGGTGATTTGTGGTTTGGGCAGGCGGTCTGTGAGTTGTTGGGAGAGATGGCTGCGGAATTGTTTTTTAAAAACATTGTCAATCGCTTGCGACACAGACCACCAATCCCCAACCACCAATTTCACCGAAACGGTACGCGAACACCAGTGCCGTTTTCGTTGGGATAGACCAGTTTTCCTTTTTCGGTTCGGACTCCCGTGCCAACCTTTTTTTCGATGAGTAATGGTCCGTCAATGGAAATGTGATCGAGTAACGGCGCGAGTTGACTGATGGCGGATGCGCCGACGGTGGATTCGATGGAATTTGCGCTGGTCAATTTCAAACCGAGATGTTTCGCTTTGGCAATAAGTTGTCGTGCGGGAATTAATCCGCCGCATTTTACTAATTTGAGATTAATTCCGTCGAACAATCCTGATCCTGCGCAACGTTCAATATCTGTTTCTGTTTGCCAAGATTCATCAGCGATGATAGGGATAGAGCAATTTCTTTTTTTCATTTCTTTTTTTAGGCGTGTTATTCCGGTGAAGTTATCCGCCGGCAGTGGTTGTTCGAGCAGTTCGACGCCTAATTCTTTCATGGGTTCCAGTCGTTTGATTGCCGTTTCGATGTTCCAACCGCCGTTGACGTCCACATGAAACGGAGCCTTTGTTTTTTCCCGAAGCATTTGGAGAATCTGCAAATCGCTTTTGCAACCGAGTTTAACACGATAAATTGCCCAATCAGGATTTTCAGCCATACGGTCGGCAATTCGTTCTAAGGAATCCAGCCCAATCGTATAACTGGAATCGGGAACGTGATCAATAGAAAGTCCCCAGATTTTCCATAATGGTTTATTTTTCATTTTTCCCCAAAGGTCGCAGGCTGCACAATCAACGGCGCTTTGAACAAACGGATTTTTTTTGAGCATTGGTTGAAGAGTCCGCCAAAACGCTACCGGATCGGCTAACGCATAATGTTCTACAGATTCACGGCATTCTTCCAGTACATCAACCATATCTTCGATATAGGCGTTATACAATTTATCTTCATAAGCCTCGCCGTGACCGCGTAAACCGTCCTGTTCCAATTCGACAAGAATGGTGCGAACAACACTGACTGAACGTTGAGACGTTTCAAAAACATGCTTCAGCGGTAAATCAACCCGAATAATGCGTAATTTCATAATATGATGATTGTAACCGGTACAACTTCCCTCTTTCAATAGAGTTATCCTACTTAAAATTCCATCTTTGAGAACAAGGTCAAAAGCAAAAAACGAATTTTAAGTAGGAAAAGTATAGCAGAATGTTATAAAAAAGAAAGAACACAAGGAATTCCTAAAAATATCTTTTGCCGTAATATATCAGCGGAATTTTCCAAAACGTCTTTTAACTGTTTCCGCAAACCTCATTTTCCACCTAATTTTTTCCTAACAAAACAACCTCAGTAGAGACGCAATGCATTGCGTCTCTACAAACCTCATTACCTCATTAAAAACGTAAACAAATAATAAGGTAATAAGGTTGGTTGTGGGGGGAATCATTTTGCTACTGAGATTGTTTAGTAAGAAAAATTAGGCGTCAATGAGGTTGTTTGTCCAATATTCATACGTATA
>JAIRLW010000545.1 GCA_031259095.1 Planctomycetaceae bacterium
CTTTCAGGGCGGCTTTATGGGGGATTCTAACCCGCCGCGTTGCGGCGGGCTGGCTTATGTTGCCCTTTCAGGGCGAATACTTTTTTAACCTCAAACAATAATTCCACTGATATATTACCTTAGAATTAGTTAATTCTGCGTTAGAATTAACTAATTCTACGATAGAATTAACTAATTCTGCGTTAGAATTTAGTTAATTAGTTAAAAAGCCGATTGCGTACCATTCCAATTTCCAACCAACCGGCACGGCGGTGAGGGGATGGATTGTAGATTATGAATTAAAACCCTTCGGCGAAACGCTGTCTCTCTGATCGCTGCTGAATAGATACAACAAATTTATAAAATGATTCTACGGAATAGATATAATTTTCACAATGATAACTCAACAGGGTTGTGTGGCGGGTCTTGATTTTGGAACGGTACGAATCGGAATTGCGTTGAGTGATCCGGAACGGATTCTTGCAAGTCCTCACGAAACCTATATCCGTCAATCACCCAATCGTGACGCCGAATATTTTCAGCGGTTGGTTAAAGAGGAACATGTTATCCGATTTGTTCTTGGAATGCCGCTTCATTTGAACGGCGGACTGAGCGAAAAAGCAAAGGAAGTTCTCCAATTCGGGCAATGGCTCAAAAAAATAACCGGCATTGAAATTGATTATATGGATGAACGTTATACTTCGGTTGAAGCGGAATACCTCTTACACAATGCACACCTAACCAACAAAAAACGGAAAGCACGCCGTGATAAAATCGCTGCCCAAATTATCTTGTCTGCCTATCTTGAATCAGGTTGTCGCGGAATTACTGATTTTTCGGGAATTGATGATTGATTCGTTCAAAAAACGGCAACAAACGCCGATATATTATGTGGATAGTTGATAGTGAATAGTGAAAGTAAATAAGTGAAAGTAAATAGTTGATAGATACAAATATTTTGTATTGTTATAAAGTAAAGGATTCTGATTATAAAGATTTTTAAGGATTCAAAAATGGAACGGATTCGGAAATTTAGTTTATTTAGTTTGTTGAGTTTGCTGTTGTTTGTAACTCTTGTGGTTGCCGGTTGCCAGCAGGCGTTGCTGACGGCTCTTGTTCTTGTGAACGGAACCGACGTCAAACCGAAATACGATCTTTTGCTCAAAGGTGAAAAACGTGTGGCGGTTGTTTGCCGTTCGATGGCTTCTAATCCGTATGATGTTCAAAATGCGCCGCGTGAAATTGCCCGTCAGATCAGTAAGTTGATAGATATCAATGTTCGGAATAAAAAACTGAAAGTGGTCGAACCGGTCAAAATCGAAACGTGGCTGGATAATTGCAACAACGATTTCGATAACTTTCTGGAAATCGGACGTGATAAAACAATCAATGCTGATCTTGTAATTGGCATTGAAATTCGCGGTTTCCAGATACGTGATCCTCATTCGCCATACATGGTTCAAGGAAAATGTCAGGTCAATGTTAAAGTTGTTGACTGTTCTAACGGAGAAGTCCTTGTATCTGAAGATGTCATGATTATTGATCCGCCTAATTTACCGATTTCCGGCGGTTCTGGAATGGAAGCGGCATTCCGACCGCGTTTTATTCAGGTGGTTGCCGAACAAATCGCTATTTTATTTCATCACCACGATCAGCATAAATCCAGACGTATTGACGCCGATAATCTTGATATGCACCGCTTGCAGTAGGCTTATCAGGCAGGCGACCTTTTGCTTTTGCCAAAGGGTTTTCACCTACGGTCGCATCGGCGATAGCCGACTCCCTGTGTGCAGATGGCAATTAGTATTGCCTACCGTTTTGCTGTCAATTTCCCTTCAAATTCGGTTTTTATAGGAACTTTTGTCCTAATCGTTATTTTTACCACGAAAATCACGAATGTTCACGAAAAGATTTAGAACAATCGTTTTCATGAAAATTCGTGTATTTCATAGTTCAAATTCGTTATTGGAAATTCCTGATTGTTTCATATTTTGGGGAAAATAATCAGAAAATTTTTATCCGGTTTGACAACGAATAATTACAATTTTTTTCTAACTCCGTACATCAACGAAATGTCCGGCGATTGCGGCGGCGGCGGCCATTGCGGGAGAAACAAGATGAGTTCGACCATTTTTGCCTTGTCTTCCTTCAAAGTTACGGTTACTTGTGGAGGCGCAATGTTCGTAAGGTTTTAACTTGTCCGGGTTCATTCCCAAACACATACTGCAACCCGGTTCACGCCATTCAAAACCCGCCGCAATAAAAATTTGCTGCAATCCTTCGAGTTCCGCTTGACGTTTCACTGGTCCACTGCCCGGCACCACCATCCCGCGAACTCCGGAAGCAATGCGTTTACCTTTCACGATTTCCGCAGCCGCACGAAGGTCTTCAATACGTCCGTTGGTGCAGGAACCAATGAACACTCGTTGAATTGCAATATCCGTGATGGGCGTACCCGGTTTCAAATCCATGTATTTCAGGGCGGCTTCCGCCATTTTACGATCAGCAGCGTTACGGAAGAAATCGAGTTCCGGGATTTTGCCCGTAACGGGAACAACTTGTCCCGGATTGGTGCCCCATGTTACCATCGGTTCCACCTGTGAAGCGTCAAACGACCAAAGATGGTCAAATTCCGCACCGGGATCAGATGGTAATTGTTTCCACTGTTTCACGGCAGTGTCCCAGAAATTCCGGTCAGGCGCGTATTCTCTGCCGAGCAGATAATCGAACGTTTTCTGATCCGGCGCGATCATTCCGCAACGCGAACCCATCTCAATCGTCATATTACAAACGGTCATTCGCCCTTCCATCGACAATTGGACAAACGGTTGACCGGTAAACTCCACCGCATAACCGGTTCCACCGGAAACAGAAAGACGACCAATAATATAGAGAATCAAATCTTTTGCCGAACAACCTTTCGGCAACGCATTTTCACCGTGAATCCGAAACGTTTTAGGCATTTTTTGCCGCAATGTTTGTGTTGCGAA
>JAIRLW010000553.1 GCA_031259095.1 Planctomycetaceae bacterium
ACAATCAGTACAAATTCATTTTCTCCGGCTCCAACCGTATCAACAGCAACCAATGTTCGACCGGTTGTTTTCATGGCGGTACGTTCTTCGTTCAATCGGTACGGTTCAATGATTAACAATTTCTGTCCAACCATTGAATCAACTTTTTGCGTCGAAACCAAAGAACCAACAATCTTTGCAATAAACACTTTATTTAATGGAGAGTTGATAGTGGAGAGTGGAAAGTGAAGAATTAACCGTGTGCGTTACTCTCCGCTAGCCGCTATCCACGATCAACTTCTTTGTTTGTCTGGCAACGATAAGTTCTTCATTTGTTGGTATGACCCAAATTTGAGTTTTACTTTCTGTAGCGTGAATTGCGGCTTCGCCTTCAGCAACCGTATTTTTCTGCGGATCAAGAACAATACCAAACACTCCAAGATCAGTACAAACTCTTTTTCGTATCGTTTTATTGTGTTCGCCAATGCCGCCGGTAAACACCAGTAAATCCGCACCGCCAAGTTCAACAAGGTAAGCTCCAAGATATTTTCGTATGTCTCCGACAAGAACATCTATTGCCAGTTGAGATTGTTTATGACCTTTTTCGGCGGCATCCATGACATCCCGTAAATCACCGCTCACACCGCTCAATCCAAGTAAACCACTTTTTGTTGCTAAAATATTCAAAATTTCTTCTTGAGTTTTTCCAGTTTTTCGTATCAAATACGGAACCACAAACGGGTCAAAATCGCCGACACGGTTATTGTGAAACAAACCGGTTTGCGCACTTGCTCCCATACTTGCGGCAACACTTTGACCGGCATTGACCGCACAAAGTGAACTGGAACCGCCAAGATGCATCGAAATAATTTTTAAATCGTTACGTTTCAAAATTTCCGCAGCACGAACCGCAATATACCGATGCGACGCTCCATGAAATCCGTAACGAATAATATTGTATTTTTCCGCCCATTCAAACGGAATTCCGTAATAGCGATTTCTGTTCGGAATTGTTTGATGAAAGCCGGTTTCAAATGCAGCCACAAGCGGAATATCCGGCAATTTTTCTGCAAGAATCCGCATTGCCCGAACATACGGCGGATTGTGAGCCGGCATCATATCGTTGATTTCTTCCATTGCGTCCAGCAATTCGGCATCGACTCGCCGAACTCCCGAAATGCCCGCCGCATGAACCGCCTTAAAACCAATCGCCGCAATTTCCGAATCACTTTTAATCGGACTAGATTCTTGTTCCGTTAATTGACTAAGACATTGCCGAACCGCAACCGCATGATCTGTTGCCGTAACATTAGTTTCCCGTTTCACGCCATTGACTTCAACCATACACGGACTCAACGCTTCGCCGATTCGTTCAATCCGCCCCTTCGCCAAGACCTTTTCGTTATTCATATCGAACAACGAATATTTGAAACTGGTCGATCCAAGATTTGCAACGAGAACATACATGGGAAGTTCGTTTTCGGTTGGCAGTATTTTGTTGGCTGTTGAAAAATTTTTAATAATTCGTTTTCAGAATTTTGTTACATACTGCCGAATGATCACTGAAAATTAACCGCTAACTGAGATAGGCGGCAACCAATCCTTCGGCGGGACGAGCAATTACGTGTTGGGCAACAAGTTCTCCAACACTTTGGGCGGCTCCGGCTCCGGCTTCGACCGCAGCACGGACACTGCCGACGTCACCGCGAACAACTGTTGTTACGAGACCGCCGCCGATCTGAACCCGTTTAACTATTTGTACGTTTGCCGCTTTCGCCATCGCGTCTGTCGCTTCAACGAGTGCAACCAAACCCTTCGTTTCAACTAATCCAATTGCGTCTTGCATAATCTTATTTAGAATTAATTGTTATAGTTAATAGTGAATAATTTATAGTCATAGTGAATAATATAAAAGTTTGTAGTTAATAGCGAAACGTAATTTCCCGCTTATACTACTCTCCATTCTCCACTATCAACTCTCAACTACTACTGTCCTGACGTTTTTTTTACAACGGAAGCCGGCAAAATTTTAGCAATATCACTATGAGGACGCGGAATAACCTGAACGCTAATTACTTCCCCGATTCGTCCGGCAGCGGCGGCTCCGGCATCTGTTGCCGCTTTCACCGCAGCGACGTCGCCTGTTACGAAAACGCTGACCATGCCGCTTCCGACATTGTCCCAACCGAGAAACTCAACGTTTGCCGCTTTAACCATCGCGTCCGTTGCTTCAACCAAAGGAATAAATCCCTTCGTTTCAATCATTCCCAACGCTTCAATTGCTTTTGCCATTTTTGTAATTAATAGTTAGTAGTAAACCGTAAATCGTTATAACGACGGAAATACGAAAATTATGAATTGTTAATAATCTGCTTGTTAAATAGTCAACAGATTAATAGTCGGCAGAAAATAGTTATGAAAAATGCTATTGATTATTAATTTATTAATTATTAATTATAATTATTGTTTGGTATTAGTTTGACATTACCGGATTAATTCGACCTTACCGGCATGTTCCAAATCGGCGGCGTTTGCCTCATCAGTATCAAGGTGAACTTCGAGTTTGATTTTTTCGCCCACCCGAACTAAAACATTTTCAAATGTTGTTGTACAATTATTGGCGGTAACATGTAATTTCATACGGTCTTTATCTTTAACACCGTAAAATGCAGCGTCGGAAGGTCCCATGTGAACATGCCGTTCTGCCCGAATCACGCCTTTTTTCAATTCGACCACCCCTTTCGGTCCCACCAACACGCAACCGGGTGAACCGTCCAGTTTACCGCTTTCACGTACCGGCGGATCAATACCAAGTGAAATAGCGTCGGTGAAGGCTAATTCGACTTGTGTTTCCGAGCGAGTCGGACCGAGAATCCGTACTGTCGGAAGCATTCGTTTTCGGGGGCCAACCACCATCACCGTTTCTTCTGCCGCGAAAAATCCATCCTGATACAGGTCTTTCATCTTCGTCAACTGCTCACGTCCAAACAATATTTGAACATGTTCCTTCGTCAAATGGACATGCCTTGCCGAAATACTAACAATTAATTCCGGCTTGACAGATTCGGTTTTGGCAACAAACGATGTCGCAAACCGTTGCGACACGATTTCGCGAACAATTGTCTCCAAAACATGACGATCAAACGACGGCGGTAACGAAACCATTGTATTGTTGTAATCCGTTTGCAATCCCTGCATAAAATACCAACAACGTTCCGGTACTTTATACTTTAACAGGAACACTACTTCTGTTGTTATCGCACCAAATAGAAATAAGGTATAAAAGAATTACTCCGCTACAGAATATTTTGACTAATCGTTAATCTTTTATATTAGGGAACTTCTAAAAATTTGTTTTTAGTCACAGAATTATTCATTCTTTATCTCTAATGTTCCTAAAGTTGGGACGATTGGGACAATTGAGACGGTAGGGATGAAGGGGGCGAATGATTTTTAAATCAAAGTTATCAATCCCCAAATCCCGAATTTGTTCCCTGTTGAGAAAAAACATTTTTTTATTAAAATGGTGATTGTTTGTGGTTGAGACCGATAAGTGAATCTATCCATTGGTTTGATTTAAGCCGTTACTTGTTGGACAGTTACGGTGTTGACCGCTTGAAAACTTAACCTGAAAAATCAAATCTGAAAAATTAAACCGTTGCCGCTTGATTTTGAAAATTAAACGGTGTTTGCGGTTTAAGCCTGTCCTAACGGAGGGGATGAACGAATTTTTATGACCGAACTCTATGAAGAATGCGGTGTGGCGGCGATTTATCATTTGCCTGATGGTATGCCGTCACCGCTTTGTCCTGCTCAGGGACATGAAGAAGTTTCTTATCTGATTCCGCGAATGTTGCTTGACTTGCAAAATCGCGGTCAACTTGCTGCCGGATTCACAACATATTCCCCATTTCGCAAACAACTGATTGATACGCACAAAGAAATCGGTTCTGTGTCGGAAGTTTTTTACTCGTCGAAGCGGACGATGTTTATGGACTTGATGAAGGAATATGGGGGACGCGCGGCGATTGGTCATGTTCGTTACGCCACTTGCGGACGTGACGACCGCAGTTACGCACAACCGTTTGAGCGTCATCATATTAAAAAACATAAATGGTTTAGTTTTGCATTTAACGGTCAACTGGCGAATTACAACAATCTCCGCGAAACACTGCTCAACGACGGAAACACTTATCTGGCAAGAGAAACGGATACTGAAGTTTTTATGCACTATATTTGTGCGGCGCTTTCGCCGCAGGAAGAACCCAATCTTTTGGATGTTTGTCAATCGTTGGCAAATCTTTTCGACGGTTCATACAGTATGGTGTTTCTGAATGCGCTTGGGGAGATGTTTGTTGCACGTGATCCGCTTGGTATGAAACCTCTTTGTTATGCGGTGGAAGGACCATTGTTTGCTGCTGCCAGCGAAAGTGTTGCATTGTTTAATCTTGGTTTTGATACCAAGAATATTAAAAATGTCGAACCGGGTCAGGTGATTCTTGTCAATGAAAAAGGTATTCGGCTGGAACGTTTTGCCGAATGGAAACAATCCGCTCATTGTTTTTTCGAATGGATTTATTTTGCCAATGTTGCCAGTACCTTAGACGGACGAAGTGTTTATTTGGCACGGAAAAATCTTGGTGCGGAATTAGCGAGGCAAGAACGTACCAATGGCGATGTGGAAATTGATCAGGACACGATTGTGGTTCCGGTTCCCGACACCAGCAAAGCCGCTGCGGATTCGATGGCGTTTGAACTCGGAATTCCAAGCCGTGAAGGGCTTATCCGAAACCGTTACAGCGGACGAACCTTCATCGAAGGCGGAGAACACCGCCGGAAAAAAGCAGAAACAAAATACACGCCGTTACGGGAAGTTTTGGAAGGGAAAAAAATCTTTCTCGTTGAAGATTCCATTGTCCGAAGTACAACAATGAGGGTTTTACTGCAACGAATACGGGAATTAGGACATGTCAAGGAAATTCATATTCGTGCGGCGTGTCCGCCGATTATCGGACCGTGTTTTTACGGAGTGGACATGTCCACTTACGG
>JAIRLW010000554.1 GCA_031259095.1 Planctomycetaceae bacterium
CCCCTTTCGGGGCTAATATAAAAAATAAATATTCCACTGATATATTACAAAAACACCTAAAATTGCAGGAGAAGCGAACATCTAAAGCGGGTTTTTAAAAGGAAAACGGTATCATAGCGATAGTTAGGGATTCGAGGGTTGTGTTGCAATATTATCCGATTGCGCCGCTAACCCCAAATCACCAATCACAAAATTCCAATCACGCGCGTAATTGGAATTTTGCAACGAGTTTTTGTAAGCTGCTTGCCATACCGCTCATTTCATGCGCGGCGCCGGCGGATTTTTCAGCGGCGTCTGAATTTTGTTGCGTTACGGAATCAATTTGTTGAAGACCGACCGTCACTTGTTCAACGCTTTGCGCTTGTTCATTGCTTGCGGCGGCAATTCCTGCAACTAAATCGGTTGTTTGTTTAATTTGTTCGACAATAGCGTTGAGCATTTCCGAAGTGCGATCGGCAACTTCACCGCCGGTAAAAATTTCTTTTCCGCTGGTTGAAATCAGGTCGGTTGTTTCTTTGGCCGCTTTCGCGCTTCGCGCCGCCAGATTCCGAACCTCTTCAGCCACCACCGCAAAACCTTTACCGTGAACTCCGGCACGCGCGGCTTCAACCGCAGCATTCAACGCCAACAAATTGGTTTGAAACGCAATATCATCAATCACTTTAATAACACGTTGAATTTCATCGGAATTTTTTGTAATTCGTTCCATCGCGGCGGTCATTTCTCTCATCGCCTCTTGACCGTGTTCTGCTGCGCCGGATGCTTTTTGTGCGAGATCGCGGGCTTTGCCTGCACTTTGGGCGTTTGTTTTGGTTTGGCTGCTGATTTCACTCATGGACGCGGTGATTTCCTCCAGCGACGCCGCCGATTCCTGAGCGCCGTTAGACAATGTTTGTGCCGCGCCGGAAATTTCGCCAACTCCCGTTGAAAGTTGTTTAACGCTGTCGCGGATTTCATGTAACACGTTATTGACTTGTTCCAGCATTTTACCAAGATTCCTGTTCATGGTATCCAGCGCCCCTTTTTCCTGAATCCGGATACGCCAATCGCCGGACGCTAACGTATTGGCCATATTATCAATTGCTTTGTAATCGTTCAGGACAAGATTGAGACCTCGAACCAAGTCGCCGACTTCATCGCTGCGATTGAGCAAATCCGGTTTGATTTCAATTGTCAAATCACCATCGCCGACAAGACGTTTCACCGCACTGAGCGCACGAAGCAATCCGGAGGAAATATTCCAACTTAATATCGTACTAATAACAATTCCGAACAGCAGCGCCAAGACGGAAACGCCGAGAATCATCCCAATGACCTTGTTTGTTGTTTTGTCGGCTGCGGTTTGAATTTCTTTTGTTTGGTCGATCAGTTGTTTTGCCATTCTTTCGGTTATTTGTTCCATTTGTTCGCCGTATTGGGTTGTATCGAGCGTGGACTGTTTTTGAACGTTAATACAGTGCAGTACGACGTCGAGATGTTCTTTCCACTGTTGAATGGCGGTCATTGCCGTATTGATAACGTCAAGATGTTCTTTGACGAGCGGATTTGTTTTGATGTTTTCCATCTCGTGTAACAAATCTTTAATTCCTTTGTCGATATTTGTTTGAAATTCTGCTTTAATTTTAACGTCCGTTGCTTCCTGAAATTGATAAAACCACCGACGGACGTCCTGCATTTTCAAGACTGCCATATCAAAGAATTGTTGTACATCCACCAATTCTTTGTGATAATATTTTTTGTTTTCGTTTTCAATGGTTGTTTTTTCGATGGACTTACTGATGGCGGTGTTGCATTCTTTGAGATTGCTGACCACAAAACGTCCGGCGTCGCTGAACACTTGAAATGTTTCCCGACGTTTTCGTTCTTCCTCATACCAGATCGTGTCGCTTTTAATAAATTCCGTATAAATTTTTTCGATGGCGATGAGGTCTTCACGGCTTTGCGGTTGTAACTGGTCACGAATGCGGTCGGCAACTTCTTTCATTTGGACGTCGTATTTTTGGCGTTCCTGCTCGTATTTCAAATTACGGGTGATATCGGCTTTTAATGTGGTAACGACAGCGTTGAGAACAAGTTGCTGCATCTGGAGAACATTGGACTGAAGTTCTTCTGTATTGAGAACTTCTTTCATATTGGCATTGCCGGTTTTCATTCCGAGCCATGAGGTTGCCGTAACAAGGAGCAATAAAACTAAAATGATAATAAAACCTCCGCTCAATTTTGTTCCGATTTTGTATTTGTTTAACATGCCGACAAATTCCTATATGGATTAGAGATTGATTGTAGATACTTTGAACGGTTTCAAATGACCTTTTTTCATTTTCCCTTGTCCCGTAAGGGGCAACACTTTATATTAAGGCAACTTCTAAAAACTCGTCAAAAAATTATTTTAATCAATCGATATCAGTCGATTTTAGTTGACTTTAGTCGAAAAAAATGAGTTTTTAGAAGTTCCCTCAATCGTAAGCTTTAGCCTACGGGTGATTTTGTTCGACTCAACTACCGGAATTTTTAGAGAGTATCATAGAAAGGTCAAGGAATTTCCGAAAACTCAAATAGTTTTCCTTATATTTTGACTAAAATTTTATTTAATACGGACACTTTGGCACGTAAAAAAATTTATTGTTTAAAATTCTTTCAATTATTTCCTATCAAGGGGATTGAAAATTACACAAAAATAGAGAAAATAATATCGTTTTCTGCTTTTGAAATTGCCGGAAACATTTTTGGGAAAACGATTGGGAACCTCTAAGACTTTTTTGAAAAGACTTTTTGCCAAATTGCCAAAAATAAATTATTTCAAATTCCAGCGACTGAAATTGACCGAATTTGAATAGAATTAATTTTTAGAGATTCGCAATGGTTTGTTTCGCTGTACAATAGTTAATATTGAGTCTGTTTTATGAATATTCCGATTTCTAGTTTATTCGGTTTAATTTTTCAATGGGATATTGTAGCCATTCTATTGCCGGCGGTGTTGGGAATGACCGTGATCACGGTTTGGCTTTGGCGAAAACAATATCGTTTTACTCCATTGATTGGAATTTGGTTGTTGTTCCTGCTTATCCTGTCCATTGGAATTGGGCAAGTTTACATCCAAGAACCTTTTTGCCCTGTGACCGAGAAAGATATGTTGATCGATAAAACCGATTCGTTTGCTCCCGCAACAGAAATATCGGAATATTCGGAGTTTGCTGAAATGGCGGCTGTTCGCGCTGATCAATGGAACCAAATGATGCGGTCAATCCGTTGGGGGGCGTTGTTTTCCCTGATTTTACTCCTCGTTCTTTATCTGACGGCAATTTATTTTATTGCCGCTTTACATCACTCCGTTAAACGTCTCACGGAAACCAATCGTGAATTGGTTAACGCCAAAAAATCAGCCGATGCTGTTGCCAAAGTTAAAAAAGATTTTCTGGTCAATATGAACCACAACATTCGTACTCCCATGAATGCGATTATCGGATTTACCGATATTTTCATGCAACGTGCATTGCAAAGCGGTTATGTTGAGGAATGGGAAGGGTTTAAAGGAATTTTGGAAATCATTCAAAAAAGCAGTTCCGATTTATTAACGATTATCAACGATTTTCTTGATTTTTCACAAATCGAAGCCAATTTGCTTCAAATCGAATCGATTCCCATGTCCGTCAAACAAGCGCTTGATGAAATCGAGAAGTTGGAAATGCCTAAAGCAACCGAGAAAGACTTGAAATTCTTGATTCGGTACAACGAACCGATTCCTGAATTGATTTTGGGCGATCCGGTTCGGTTGCGGCAAGTTCTCCTCAATCTGATCGACAACGCTATCAAATTCACGTCAAAAGGAAAAATAGAAATTCATTGTGAAAGTGAAATGTTCCGCAATCACGATTCGGAATCTCCGAACAAAGCCCATACAATAAAACTCAACGGACGTCAAACTTATCCTGAAGCAACAATATTGAAAATCAGTGTTTTGGACACCGGTATCGGGATTTCGCCTGAACAGATGGAATATCTTTTCCAACCTTTTGCGGTAGATCATTATTTAACGCATGAAGTTGGCGGAACAGGTTTAGGGTTAAGTATTGCCAAACGTCTGGCGCAATTGATGGACGGTAATATTACGGTGAAAAGCGAACCGAATGTCGGTAGTGTTTTCACTCTGATGCTGCATGTTTATTTACCGTCGAAAGAAGAATCGTCAACTTTTACGGAAAAACACCGCAACAAATCCGATGAGGATTTGTGTTCCGAATCGGAACCGGAATCGGATGTTTCTGAACGGGGCGATGCTGTTGCGTCGGGCGAGGAATCGGAGATGTTGCCGCAACAGCCGCTGAAAAATGTACGGATTCTTCTTGTGGAAGACATGCTTATCAATCAACTGGTGATTTCAACGCAACTCCGCAATGCCGGCGCCAACGTTGAAATTGCCGATAACGGAGAATTAGGAATACAAAAAATAACCCAAGATACAGACAATGGTCTTTTTTTTGATGTTATTCTGATGGATATGCAGATGCCGGTGAAGGACGGTTACGAAGCAACCGCCCAACTCCGCGCGCAAGGCTATAATCGTCCGATTATTGCCGTTACCGCGCATGCCCTTACCGGCGACCGTGAAAAAACAATCGAAGCCGGCTGCGATGACTACATTTCCAAACCGGTTGAAAGAAAAGTATTAATTGAGACGGTCAAAAAATATCTGAAATCAAAAAGATATACTTTTCATGCTTAACAACAGCCTATGATTTATGCGAATTATCGGGCGTAGGCGATCTTAAAATAGACGATCTTAAGGTGGGCAACCTTTCGGCGAAAATTACTTGGCTGCACCGCTACTGACTGAATCATTACGTATATTCACTGTTAATCATAAACTATTCACGGACTTCGTCGGGAGTGATAAAGCCGTCACCGTTTTTGTCCAGATGTCCAAATAGTCTCAATGACGGAATTGAAAGCGTCGGGGCAAATTCTTTTAACGAAACTTGACCATCACCGTCAAGATCACGAAGTAAAAACCAAACCGGAACGCCGCGAAGTAAATCCAACGGCGTATTGTATTTTCTGAGCGCAGGCATCAACCGATTCGCTATAATTTCCGCATAAACCGCATCATCTATCGGAGTCTCATCCGCCTTCATCGCTTCTTCCGTAAGATCAGGCGTTACAGGATCGACGTTTGACTGATTCGCGTCTGTCTGATTAACGTTTTGATTAATGTTCACCTTTTGATTAACGTTCGTTTTTTCAGAATCCGCCGGAACTGGTTGAGCAGGAATCGGTGAAAACGGTTTGAATATCTGGAATTGCGAAGAAATCGGTTTCGGTTGAAAATATCGTTCAACCGGTTGAGGATGATGAATAGTACGCCCTTCTCCATAAATCGCAATAAAACGAATTAACTCTGTCTCCGTAATCGCACGGTCGCCGTCAAGATCAATTGCCTGCGGCGCACCTCCTAACTTTTTCCATTCCGCTTCCTGAAGAATACCATCCATGTTACCGTCATAATGTTGCATCAATTTCATTGCGTAACGAATTACTTTGCCGGGAACCGGCGGAGCCATCGTGTTGCGTTCCAACAGATCGGGAATATTTTCGTTGTCTGTTGCCGGCATGGAACGTTTAATCTCCCATATCGCCGGAACTGTTCCGCCCAACATCATACTTGCCGCGTCAGGAACCACAGGATTTTCCGCCGAAACGCTTGCCTTCGCCGCATCTTCCTTTTCCATAACGTTTAACGAATCAGACGGTAAAGAATTTGCCGGTTGCGACGGCAATGATTTCGGTAACGTTGACGGTTGCGGTTCTTCCGCCGTAACAAAAAAAGATAACACCGCGCAAAAAAACAAGACGGAAAAAAACAGAATAATCTTTTTCATAACAGAATAATCCTTTTCATCTCATTGTTTATTTTTATTAATCTCAGAATACACGGAAAAAAATAATCCGCAGATTACGCCGATTTTCACAGATTATTTTTTGGGGAGTACGACACAACAAAACAGACAATTTATTAAAAAATATACTTATGACACTTTAAAATTTGGTTTTATTTTTATA
The DNA here is from genome assembly GCA_031259095.1 of Planctomycetaceae bacterium. Lineage (GTDB taxonomy): Bacteria > Planctomycetota > Planctomycetia > Pirellulales > Thermoguttaceae > WRKP01. Next base: position 6,058 of record JAIRLW010000554.1, read on the forward strand.
ATGAAAACGAGATTGGCAGAAGATGCAACAGTAACTATGTCTTTTCGAGTTGATCATTTTCAAGTGTCAATCAATATTCCCGTCCTGCAAGGACGACACTTATTGCTTGTATTGATATTATATCCAGTTCAAAAAAGTGTCGTCCCTAGCGGGACAAAAATACAAATATTTTTATCATTGCAATAATTAAAACATGATCATCATGATTATGATGACCACCGAAAGTATCACTAACTTCTTGGCGCGGTAAAACCAATTTCAACTGCCATCGGACCAAAATCAGTCTGAAATGGAATCGTAATCGGCTGGCAGTTTTCCGGAAAACGTAATTCGGTCGCTTCGCCATTGATGACATTCGGTAAACTCAGACTAAGTTTATACTCTTCAAGTTGCGCTTTGGCGTTACCGGCAATCACGTTTGTTAATTCTCCAACCGCATCGAACACATCTGCGTTTAACTCTTTGCAATCTTCCATGAGCATAGCAGACGCACTTTTGAGCGCCAACTCTTTTGACATTGTAAGTACCACCGTTCCCGCAACAACTCCCGAAAGTCCAATAATCCCACTAATAGGATAAAGCGTTTGCGGATTCTTTTTTAATTGAGGAGCCTCCCGTATTACCTTACAACCAACCATCGTTTCCAGTGTTTTGGTCACAGCAATAATAAACGGATTGATAAATTCAACACGAACAGCTAAAGACGAAGACGACATAATATTAAAATCAAATTGAAGATGTTCTTAAAAAATGAGCAACACGACTCACAACAAACAACCTGAATGGCAATATGATAAACAAAATATCCTAAAATGCAACTGGTCTCAAAAGGGAACTTCTAAAAATTCCATTTGCCAAAAATAAATTTTTTTGACTAATCTTTTCGACTAATCTTTTCGACCGGTTTTTTCCGCATTAGTTGAGTACCAGATTTTTTTTGTTATCATGTAGAATCAATGGGAATCTCTAAAAATATCATTTTATTTGTCCCATTAGTCCCTATTGTCCTTAATGTCCTTATAAACAGGGACTTTAGGGATGATAGGGACTAATGGGACAAATAATCAATTAATTAAAAGCATCAAAAATCTTTTGACAAAAGATATTTTTAGAGATTTCCCACGAGTCGAATCCTGCCTTTCAGACAACATTACCGTATCACTTTCCGTCGGTCAATGACCGACGGTTATGAAAGTCCAGTCCTCTCAAAACTGTTTTAGTAAACAACGAGGAAATTTCCTACCGTTCAAAGTCTATGCCGAATATGTCGATTGTTGCGCTTCATGAAATGGAATTCAATCAGGAAGCCGATTTTTTTGCGTTGCTCTCGGAAAAAGAATTACTGAAAACAAAACAAGGGAAACCTTATTTTCAGGTTGTTTTTCGTGACGCATTTCGAGAAGTACGTTTTCCGGTGTGGTCGGACGCGGCGGTTTACAAAGAACTCAGAAATCTCAAACCGGGTACTTTTTGTAAACTGCGGGCAATGTATGTGATGACTCCCAATTTCGGCGCACAACTCGAAATTCGTCGAATCCGACCTGTGACCGACGACGACGCCAAAGATGGATTCGACCCAATCGCTCTTCGACCTAAATCGCCGTTGTCGTTGGAAAACATGTTCGAAGAACTTCAACGAATCGCCGCCGAACAACTCGGTAAAGGAAATTTACTCAACTTAGTAACAAAAATACTCAAAGATCACCGCGCCGGAATTTTAACCTGTGTTGCCGCACGTCAACATCATCACTGTTACATCGGCGGTCTGCTGGAACACACGCTGTCCGTTACTAAAATCGCAATCGCTTTAGTCGATCATTATCATCAAACTTACCCGGAACGGAAAAACGATATTTCGCGCGGACTGGCGGTTGCCGGATCTATTTTGCATGACGTCGGCAAAGTACGGGAGTATGAACCGGAACTCGGCGCGTTGCGGCATTCAACCGAAGGCGAATTAATCGGTCACGCTTTACTTAGCCGTGACATTATCCGTGAAGCCGCCAAAGAAATCAAACTGGAACCGGCAATCCAAACACGGTTGGAACATATTGTCGTTGCGCATCAACGGTTTCCCGATTGGGGATCCGCAAAACCGCCCATGTCGTTAGAAGCAATGATTGTTCATCACGCCGATTCCTGTGACGCTTTACTCGGTTGTTTCTGGAACACCTTTTCGCAAGATATGACCGATTACGAATTAACCTCAAAGAAAAATGTTCTCGGTTATCCTTTACTAAAACCAAACAAAAATGTTAAGAGTTAATAATTATAATTAAATAATTAATAGTGAAAGCCCTTCGGCGAAACATTGCCGCTTTTTAATGTTATGTCGTTTTTCCGCGTATAAAGGCAGCGACTTTGGTATCTTCTTTTTTGATATGGTTGACCAACCAATCTCCAACGCCAAAAGTTACTTTACCAACCAACGAGGTTGTTGGACCGGCGGTTTTCATTTGAGTGACAAGATCCTGAACAAACAGTTTGAAATCTTCGTGCAGATTTTTATGGTTGGCGTAATCGGGATATTGGTGTTGTTGCTGCAATCTTTCTTCATCCCCGAAATGTTTGACAGTGTAGGACGCCAGAAAATCCAACGTCTGATTAAGTTTATCGCGTCCTTGTCCGGCAGAACAGGCTGCCAATAAATCGTTGACGGCTTTAATCAGTTGTTGATGTTGGGCGTCAATAAAAGGATTTCCCGTTTCGAGGTCTTTAGTCCAAGTATAAGCCATTTTAATTAATATCTCCTTTATTAAAGGTGTTTTAATTAGTAATTAGCAAAAGCAAAACAAATTATTCGATTTTAATTGATTTCAATCGACTGAAATTGCACTTTCCTAAAATAACAAACTACTTTTTGAAATATTTTTTGTTTTTTACATTAGCCCCGATAGGGGCGTCAAGATTATAGCCCACCCCAACGGGGTGGGGTTAAGTTCCTCC
>JAIRLW010000555.1 GCA_031259095.1 Planctomycetaceae bacterium
CTTTCAGGGCGATCTTATTGGGGATTCTTACCCGCCGCGTTGCGGCGGGCTGGCTTATGTTGCCCTTTCAGGGCGAATACTTTTTTAACCTCAAACAAAAACTCCGCTGATAGATTACATTAAATGTTTATTAGATAGATGTTGTGTTCTAAAAATAAAAACCGAATTTTAAAGTGCAATGAGTATATAATTAACAATCTGCTTAGGAACGCTGGGGAAATTTTTTTGAAATACTTGACAAAAATTGTGGAACATGTTACCGTGTTCGCTTTCCGTAAAATTTTTCTGATTATTTCGGAATTTGGAGAGGAAGATAGACAGCCTTTTGCTAAAAGCCGCATTGACGATATTTCGGCGAAACATCGCCTTGATTTTTTGACATAAACAATAATCTTCCAAAAAAGTGAAACAATCAGAAGTTTTCCGTATCCTGAATACTTCACTGCCTGTAGGAGTTTTTTCCATGAAAAGAGTTTGCCGATGTTGTTGTGCCGGTATTTCCGTATTGGTATTGTTTGTTGGAATTTCGTTTGTTTTTTCTCAGGAAAATAAATCGCCGTATCAAATTCAGATTCGTGCCGCACAGGAATCGGCGATCTACAAAAAAGGGGAAACAGTTGTTTTTCAAGTACAATTATTGGAAAACAATAAACCGCTCGCCGGAAAAGAACTCGCCTATCTTATTCAAGGCGACGGAAATGTTGAGCAAAAAGGAACCGTACTCACTACCGATTCTGCCGCAATAATTGAAACTTCGTTGAACCGCTCCGGTTTTCTAAAATGTACGGTTCAATGGAAAAATGCTAACGGCGTTCAGATTTCCGCACTTGGAGGAGCCGGCGTTGATCCGCTCGAAATCAGAGCCGAAACGCCCGAACCCGACGATTTCGACTCTTTTTGGAACGCTAAAAAAGAAGAACTCGCCAAATTGCCCATGAATCCGCAACTCGTTCCCGTTCCGGCAGAAAAAATTGGTAATCCGGCAATTCAAGTGTTTGATATTAAAGTTGACTGTCTTGGCGGTAAACCTGTTTCGGGTTATTTAGCAAAACCGGTTGACGCTAAGCCTAAATCATTGCCTATTGTTATTTCGTATCATGGCGCTGGAGTTTACAGCGCGAACATGCCGATTAACAATGCCGCACGCGGAGTTTTGGCTCTGGATGTGAACGCACACGGAATTGAAAACGGTCAGCCTGCGGAATTTTATAAAACCTTAGCCAATAGTGAACTCAAAGATTATCGAATCGCCAACGGGAATGACCGTGAAAAAATCTATTTCACCGGAATGTTTCTTCGCGTAATCCGTTCCTTGCAATTTATGAAATCGTTACCGGAATGGGACGGCAAAACAATTGCTGTTACCGGCGGAAGTCAAGGAGGCGGACAAGCGCTTGTTGCCGCCGGAAGCGATCCCGCTGTAACCTTTTGTATTGCCCATGTTCCCGCAATCTGTTATCCAACCGGCGATATTGAAGGAAATTTTGGAGGTTGGCCCGGTTTTCTGCGCGGTAAAACCAAAGAAACCGCCGATCCGGCAGTGGTGAAAACCGTTCCGTATATCGACGCCGCTAATTTTGCACGGCGTATCAAAGCGGAATCTATTCTTTCGACCGGTTTTATCGATTACATCTGTTCGCCGACTTCGGTTTATGTCGCTTACAATAATATCACCGCGCCAAAACAAATTTTCTCAAATCCCGAATCCACTCACGCTGTTCCGCCTAAAACGTATGAAATTTCCAATAAATTACTTTGGGATTACATTGAACGGAATCGTGTTCCAAAAACAGAATAAATTTTATTATCACAAATTTTCGTAAATTATTTCTCCTTTAGTCTCTATTGTCCCATTTGTCCCCATGTCCCTACTCCCCAAATTTTAGGGACCTAAGGGACGATAGGGACTAATGAGACAATTGTTTTTGAAATACATTGGCGGCAAGGTTTTTAAGTTTTTAAAAATTCCCGAAATGATTAGGATTTTGACAATTGAAACGACTTGTGATGAAACAGCGGCGGCAGTAGTTACCGATTCGCTTGAAGTTCTCGGCAGTGTTGTTGCGTCGCAGGACAAATTGCATCAAAAATTCGGCGGCGTTGTACCGGAAATTGCGTCCCGCGCTCATTTGGAAAATATTGTTCCGGTTATTGACGAAACAATACGCCGTGCCGGAATCCAACTCTCTGATCTTAACGCTATTGCGGTTGCGAACACGCCGGGGCTTGCCGGTTCATTGCTTGTCGGTCTTTCGGCAGCGAAAACACTTTGTGTTGCGTTAAGGAAACCGCTGATCGCGGTTAATCATCTTCAAGCGCATATTTATGCTTGCAAGATTGCGTTTCGGGAAGATCCGTTTCCGTGTATTGGTTTGATCATCAGCGGCGGACATTCCAATTTGTATCGTTGTGCGGCTCCTCTCGATTTCACGCCGCTTGGCGGCACCATTGACGATGCGGCAGGTGAAGCGTTTGATAAAGTTGCGGCGATGCTGGGTTTGTCTTATCCGGGCGGACCGTCCATTCAAAAAGCGGCGGAAAAAGGAAATCCAAAAACGTATCAATTTCCGCGATCATTGCTTGACGAACCGGAACGCTTGGCGTTTAGTTTTAGCGGTTTGAAAACGGCTGTACGTTATCGGCTTGCCGGTCAAGGGAAAACAACCAATCCGGCAACCGTTGCCTCCGAATTATCAGAACAAGAAATTGCGGATATTGCCGCGTCGTTTCAGGAAGCGGTTGTCGATTGCCTTGTCGGTAAATCCGTTCAGGCGTTACGAAAAACAGGAATGCAAACCTTGTGTGTCGGCGGCGGAGTGGCGGCGAACAACCGTTTCCGTCGGAAAATGGAAAACGCCGCCCAAAACGAACATATCCGGCTTTTTATTGCTCCAACGGCGTTGTGTACCGATAACGCCGTGATGGGCGCCATCGCTGTGGAACGTTTCCACGCCGGACTTTTCGAAACGCTTGACCTTGATGTTTCTCCCGGTCTGGTACGAAACAAATAATGAATTTTAAATTTAGAGTAATTATTCGGTAGAATTGCCGTGATACATTATTTTGTATTAGTCCCGCAGGGACGAGATGTGCATAACCGGCGGTGTAACGAAACGCAACCGCCGGTCAGTCGCCCCCAATCCAACGCCTTGCAAGGACGAGATTATTGTTGCTTCGGTTGATGATCACGCCCCTTGTATGTTTATATTGGTTTTAAGCGAATCGACAGGAGGTTACGAAAACAGAACGTTACGATTAAAATAAGGTGTCGTATTTTTCCGGTTTGAAAATTTCAAACGCCATTTCGAGCAAATATTCTTTTCCGCCGACTTTACGGAGCGTCTCGACAACTAATCCGATTTGTAACTGACTTTTGTACAACGCAAGAGCCTGAAGACGTTGTTCGGCTAGCGCGTCGGGAACACAAACCCGAAGATTCGGCAATTTGATAAAATCACTGTATGTTGCATATTCGTACAAAAACGGAAGCGTGTCAATCACCGCTCCCAACTCGGGCCAAATTTCACCTTGTGCATGAAAAACGCTGATCACTGTTTCATGATGCACCGCTTTGTGATCAGGATGTAAATCAAGCCGGTTCGGAATAAAAATCCGTGTCGGTTTTATTTTTCGCAACAACCATGTCAGCGTGTTTTGTAAACCGGTTCCTCCGGCAATGGCGTTGGTATCCGCCGGATCCGTTGCAAAACGCCGTCCCATATTTTGCGACAACGCACCGTCGTCATAATCGAACAAATAAAGATTTTCCTGCGGCAAACCAAGATAAGCAAAAGAGGTTTGTGTTTCTTCACGGCGAACCTGAGTAATGGTCTGACGTTGCTCATGCGTACAATAACCCATACGCCCGTTTGAAATCACTGCGGCAAAAACATTGATCTTATGCTGAAGAGCCGCAAGAAATGTTAAACCGGCTCCGCAAACAATGTCGTCATCGTGCGGAGCAATGAAAAGCCACGATTCCTTTTCATGTTGCCAATTACTCCAAATATCCGCCGGATTGGAGGAAGATATCGTTTCCTGTCCGTTACGTCGATCAAATTGAATCGTCATGGTTTATCATTTCCTGATTGTAACGGTTTGTTCTATTTTCGATTTCAGTCGGCTGAAATCGATTAAAATCGAATAGTTTGTTTTTGGAAAAGGGTATATTTAGAGGTTCCCAATTGATATTTCCGTTATCAACTATTCAACGATATCTAATCCCATACTTCGCGCTGTTCCGGCAAGAATATTTCTTGCGGCGTCGGGAGTTCGAGCGTTTAGGTCTTTCATCTTTTTTGCGGCAACATCATCAAGTTGTTTCGTTGTGATTTGTCCCACCTTAACACGCGGAACATTGCCGCTGCCGGTAACAATTCCGGAAGCCTGTTTCAATAAATCAACACTATGCGGCGTTTTCGTTTCCAGTTCAAAGGTTCGGTCGCTGAACACTTTGACCACAACAGGAATCCGCATTCCAAGATCAGACTTGGTTCGTTCATTAAACTGTTGCACAAATTGCCCAAGATTGATACCGTATTTACCAAGCGCCGTACCAACCGGCGGCGCGGCTGTTGCCTGACCGCCTTTTGCATGAAATCGAACTGTCGCTGTAAGTTGCTTTGCCATTGTGTTTTAAGAGTTTTTTAATAATTTTAATAAATAGTAAAATAGTAACTAAATAATTTAACTTGGGTCGATTTCAATCGACTGAAATCGACCAAAGTCGAAATAATTTGTTTTTAGTATTGGGGCAAATCGTCCTTGTTAGAAGTTTCCTAATCTAACTCAGATTTTTCTCGATTTGCCAATATTCCAGTTCAACCGGCGTACTTCTTCCGAAAAGGTTGAGGATTACCGTTACTCTTCCGCTGGTCAAATCAATTACGTCCACAACACCTTCGTAACTTTCGAACGTTCCTTCTTTTACTTTGATTTTTTCTCCGACTTGATAGCCGACTTTCAATTGCGGCGACATTTTAGGATCTTCATCTTCCAACGCCAGCATCCGACGAACTTCATGTTCCTGCATGGGAGTCGGTTTTCCCGCCGCTCCGGTAAAATCGCCAACACCCGGAGTTTCACGAACAAGAAACCATGTTGCATCATTGATTTCCATGTAAATCATAATGTAACCCGGATATAATTTCCGTTTGACAATCCGTTTTTTATCGCCGCGAATTTCAGTTACTTTTTCAGTCGGAACAAGAATTTCGCCGAAAGAATCCTGCAATCCGGCAACAGCAATCCGCCGTTCCAAAGTACGTTTGATCGGTTCTTCACGATTCACCTGAACCTTCAGGATATACCAATTTTTTACATGTTGAGGTTCTTCCGGCGCATCCGCACCGCTTACATCTTTTACTGCAAGTTGTGTATCGTCGGTTTTCAATTCCGTCTCGGACATAAATTGCTCCTCTTTCATTGAATATACCCATCTGTGGTATCGCCAAAAAATGCGAAAAAAATGTGATATTTCAGCAAAACTAATTCTTTTAGCAAAAGTTCTTATATAGGGTACCTCTAAAAATTCAATATTTCATCAAAAAATCGTTCATAAGTCCTTATTTTTCAATGATTCAAAATTGACAAAACTGAATTTTTAGAGGATCCCTATAGTCGTCTGTTAAAAATATATTACTAAATTTGATTATTTTAAATTAAGTAACCTATAAAAATAAACGAAAATCCCGTTAAAACATTACGGCATTTTTGTTTTTGTACTAAGGAAATTTTGTTTCATTTATATTGATGGGTAACGTATAAACAAGGTTCATTTTCACTCGTCGTTATTAACTGTGCATTCATATACCTAATACCATCTATCCACAGTTGAGGATCAAAATTAATAGTTACACTTTTCGCGTCTGAAGATACTACGGAAGAAAAAGCAGGATGATTAACAATCATGTCTTTAATTTGAATGTGATCATTTTTGACGGACGTCAAAAATAACTGATATGATTCTTTTTGATTAGAAAAGAATTCTAATTTGACCGGAGTAACTTCAAAATCCGGAATAATTGTAGCATTAATAATCAGAGGGGCAACTCGTTCAACTAAATCTCCCTCAACAGTGTAAATAACACCAATAACAATTTCATTCTTGCCGCGTCTGCCATGTGTATCCCATTGAAAAGAGATTTCTCGTTGTTCACTGGGAAGTAACATGCCTCGCTCAATGCGAACCTCTGTACAATCACACCCCTTTGTAACTGCTTTTATATCGATCTGCTTTGGGGAGTTATTCGTAACAACAGCATTGCCTCGTTCAATTCCTTGAGAAACGGAACCGAATCCAACTGTTCCCGGTGTAAAAATCAATAACGGATTGACCGGTTTCGGTGACTGACTGCTATAAAGAAGTACCCCGGCTGCACCCCCCAAAGCGATACCACTCAAACAGAAAAATAAAACAGTGACAACTATCCTCTTATCAACAGGCTTTTCTATCATAACTATTTTAGCGTTTGAATTTTTTTTAGTAACTTTAAACAAATTCCGAAACAAATCAATGCTGTTCCAAGAAATATCAAAAACAAATTGAATGGTTGTAAGCGTCTAGATTCTTGCATTATTTTACTAAATTCATCAACTCCAACAACTTTATCGCCATCCCATTCCAATCGACCTTCAACTACTGGTCTATCACGATCCCAATGCCAAGCAACTGGAGTACCTGGTTTCAAAAAGTTTATCCCTTTAGGCGAAAAAATATCTGATGATAATGGTTTATTGATAGAAAGAACTTTAATTGTCGTTTCTGATGTACGATCAATTTTTCCATTTATCTGACGTTGATATACAATTTTTGAAGGAAACCAATAATTCTCTCTCGTTTCACTTTGTATATCAATACGATCAAGATAATTAGTACCGTTACTAGACAAATAACACTCAACCCGAACAATATGTTCCCAAACACTTTGATCAACCCATACAGAAATAGTTGAAGCGCCAGCACTTAGTGGTGAAGGAAATATTATCTTCCAACATTTTTTCCTGTCGATAACATCAGACAATATTTTTATGTCATCACCATTTTCCTTATAATTATAGTCATAAATCAATGGCGCTTGAACATTGATAGAACCTAAAAATGGGAGTGCAAGGCATCCTATCCATCTAGGATCCGGAATTGCAAAACGAATACCAGGTTTATCGTATCCATCATAAAAAACAAGAGCGTTTCGCATGTCGGATGATGCGGGGTGACTATATGTATAATAAAGCCGAGTATATTTTGAATAACAATCCAAGCAAACAACTTCTACTTTGTTTCCCCCTAGTTTTCGATCTGACCGAAGTTTTGCACCATCAAAATAAATATCCCATTGTTGCGAACTTGATGGTTTTCCCAAAATTTGGGTTTGAAATTCCACTAAAAAATATCCTGATTTAATTGATCTGCGTGTGTCGGCAATTTTTTTTAGAATTGAAACCGGAGAAGGTGTAACATCATTTTCATCTTCGGCAAAAACTAATGCCGGCACAATAAGAACAACGATAAAAACATATACAATTTTCATTTCTTAATTATGTAGTTAATAGACTAATAATTCAATTTTCTCAAAATAATTATCAGTGAACGATTAAGGAATATGTACAAATATAAAGTATCCAACAATTTAATAAATTTACTTATAGTATAATAATGCTTGATACATTTGTCAATAGGTTATTACGAATTGACCCAAAATATATTTCATATCAGCACTTTCCTAAAACTGTGGAAAAGTAAGCATTAATAAATCATCATAATAAAAATCAAATAAAAAAACGTAACTTCCATTAAAATATCACGTAATATTACGTACAAAAAAAATTAACCTAATATCCCAAGCCAATTGAAGATAAATACCCAAACTAAATCGAAAAGATAAATCATGGCGGAAAGAATGGCGAACATCACCAAGACAACAATGGTCGAGGAATACAATTCCGCTTTCCCGGGCCAAGAAACTTTAACCATTTCCGATTCAACAGAAACAAGAAAGTCGGCAAAAACGGGCCAATGGACTAAACGGTATCCAAACCACATTCCCACCGTCGCCAACAACAACCCAACAATATAACGAATTTGTTGTTCGCGCAACAACGGAGCCCAATCAAATGCCAATTGGGTGAATTTATAAATTCCGCAAATAATAACCGCCCAAACGCCGAACATCGTCAAACGACGAACCAGACGCCCTTGATTATTTTTGTAACGTCGAATCCGGAATAATTCTTTGAACAAATCACGCACGAAAGCCTCTCGGTTTCAATTTAACAATTGACAAAAATAGTATCTTAATTGTTTCAACTTCGGTCGATTTTAGTCGATTGAAATCGACCGAAGTCGAAATCATTAGCCGAAATAATTTATTTTTATAAACCCTCGTTTCTCACAAACAGGGGAGGAGGGAATCGAACCCCCACCAGCGGTTTTGGAGACCGCAGTTCTACCACTAAACTACTCCCCTAACGTTTAGTGAATAGTTTGCAGTAAATAGTTTTGCAAAACAAAATATGGCACTATTCACCATTCACCGACACTAACAATTAACGGTAAAATGATCACTATTCAGTTTTCTGAATAGTGATCGTTAGTAAAATTTACTTCAACACTTTTGTTACCACACCGGAACCGACTGTTCGACCACCTTCACGAATAGCAAAACGAACTCCGTCTTCCATCGCAACCGGTGAAATCAATTCGACTTTAAGTTTCACGTTATCGCCGGGCATACACATTTCCGCGTCGCCAAGTAACGATAACGCTCCGGTTACATCAGTGGTACGGAAATAAAACTGCGGACGATAACCGGAGAAAAACGGCGTTGCACGTCCGCCTTCTTCCTTCGACAAAACGTAAACTTCGGCTTCGAAATCAGTGTGCGGCGTAATACTTCCCGGTTTGGCAAGAACCTGTCCGCGTTGGATTTCTTCACGTTTGACGCCGCGAAGCAACAGTCCGACATTATCACCGGCTTGCCCCTGATCGAGCGTTTTGTTGAACATCTCAACACCGGTAACAACGGTTTTTCGTTTTTCATCGGAGAAACCGACAATTTCGACTTCTTCGCTGACTTTGATAACGCCTTTTTCAATACGTCCGGTAGCAACCGTTCCACGACCTTCGATGGAAAACACATCTTCAATTGCCATGAGGAATGGTTTATCTTGTTCGCGTGCTGGTTCTGGAATATAGTTATCCAGAGCGTCCATCAGTTCCCCGATACATTTTGCGGCGGCGGGGTCTGTTGGTTTTTGCTGGGCGTCGCGTGCAACACCGCGAATAATGGGCGTCTCTTCACCGGGGAAACCGTATTTGGTGAGGAGTTCACGAATTTCGAGTTCAACAAGTTCCAAAAGTTCCGGATCGTCCAGAAGGTCAATTTTGTTGAGAAAAACAACTAATTTGGGAACATTGACCTGACGAGCCAAAAGAACATGCTCACGGGTTTGGGGCATTGTACCGGCGTCGGCGGCAACAACAAGAATTGCTCCATCCATTTGGGCAGCACCGGTAATCATGTTTTTAATGAAGTCGGCGTGACCGGGACAGTCAATATGAGCATAATGCCGCTTCTCGGTTTCATATTCAACGTGGGCGACTGCAATAGTCACTGTTTTAGTTGCGTCACGAACGGTACCGCCTTTGGCAATATCGGCATAACTTTTGACTTTTGCCAAACCTTTGGTCGCCTGAACGGCAAGAATGGCACTGGTCAAGGTTGTTTTACCGTGATCAATATGACCAATTGTTCCGACATTAACGTGGGGTTTCGTACGCTGAAATACATCTTTAGCCATCTAAAAATCTCCTAACTAAAATTCAATAAAGGATTTAGTAAACAGTAAACAGTGAATAGCGAATAGTGAACAGATGTAAACACTTATTCACTACAGACTATCAACTATTAACTAAAAACAAGCTGTTGATGAGATTCGAACTCATGACCTCGTCCTTACCAAGGACGTGCTCTACCAACTGAGCTACAACAGCAAAGCGGGTG
>JAIRLW010000591.1 GCA_031259095.1 Planctomycetaceae bacterium
AGTGGAGAGTGGAGAGTGGAGAGTTACGCAAGCGGATTACTACCCAAACGGCAATAATTCCGCTTGCGGCACTATCAACTCTCCACTACCCGCTATCAACTACTTATATTGCCCTTTCAAGGCAATACTTTTTTAACCTCAAACAATAATTCCACTGATATATTACGTTTTTTAATCACCGAATTATTTATCCCAATTTGTCCTATTCTTAGCCCCGCTAGGGGCGAGAAGTGCATAACCGTAGATGAAGCGCAGGGCAACCTACGGTCAAAACGCCCATCACACACGAAAAGCCCTGCAAGGCTTTGGATCGTAGAGACGCAATGCATTGCGTCTCTACAATTACGTCTCTACAATTGCGGCTCTACAATTGCGGCTCTACGATCCGGCGGTTGCGCTGCGCTCCACCGCCGGTTATACACCTCTCGTCCCTAGCGGGGCTAAGATTGAAAAACAGAAGTTCCGCTGATATATTACAAAAAACGTAATTTTCAGTAAAAGGTTTAACATTTTCGTGTTTCCGTCCTGTTAGGAACAATATGTTTAGAGACGAGATGTTGATAGAATATCTTGAGCAGATGGAAAAATTGTTTACAATTAGGATTATTGCTTTTTCTGATTGAGGTTCTCCTAGCGGAAAGGCGTAAAAGAGTCAACTTGTTTTCTAGTTTTCGTTTTTTGGTCATTTTCGCGTTAACTCCTGATTTTTTCAGATTTCCCATACAAATTTGATGTCCAATCTTGTTGTCTGTTTTAAGGAAACTCCGGTTGAGCAAAACTTGATTGATCGGATTCATGAGGCGTGGTCAGAAGTTAATATCATTAATGTAGGACAAAAAGATATTGCTTCGGCGCTTTGGGAAGCAGATTATTTTTGCGGTCACGCTAAAGTTCCCGTCAATTGGGACGCCGTTGTTCAACAAAACCGGATTCGTTGGATTCAATCATCGGCGGCAGGGATGGATTGGTTGCTGGTTCCATCGGTTATTCAGTCTAATATTACCATCACCACCGCATCCGGTGTTCTTGCCAATCAGGTTGCCGAACACACGCTTTCCCTAATTCTCGGCTGGATGCGGAATCTTTCAACCTTTCAACGGGAACAACATGATCCGACCTTACCGGATTACCGTAAATTTATTCGTCGTCCGACTCATGATTTGACGGGTTTAACGGTTGGCATTGTTGGATTCGGCGGAGTGGGACGGCGTTTGTCGGAGATTTTGGCTCTGTTTCAAACCCGAATTCTGGCAACCGATCTTTATCCCACCGAAAAACCTCCCCATGTTGCCGAACTTTTTCCTGCGGAAAAATTAGACAAACTTCTTGGCGAATCGGAAGTGGTGATCCTTTGTCTTCCCTTAAATAATCAGACACGGGAACTCTTTACGATAGAACGTTTCAAATTATTCCGAAAAGAGGCGTTGTTTGTCAATGTTGCGCGGGGACAACTCGTTGTAACACAGGATTTGGTTGAGACGTTGCAACGGGGGTTGATTGCGGGGGCGGTGATGGATGTTACATCGCCTGAACCGCTTCCGCCGGAACATCCGCTCTGGGATTTTTATCCGAATGTCCTGATTACTCCCCATGTCGGCGGACAATCCCGTCGGCGATTTGACGATGTAGTCGATATTTTTACCGAAAATATTCAACGTTGGAAAAATCAGCAACCACTGATTAATTTTCTAACGCCGGAAGGGAAACGGCTTGGTTTTCCGATTCGTTGTTCTGATTATCCGCTTTGGATTGACGTGAAAAAGCAAAGCCAAAATCAATCGCCTTCGACAGAATTTTTTCCGGTAATCTTTGACAATCGGCATAAACTTGGAATGAAACGGCAAGAAGCGTTGCCGGATTCCACCACCGAAATATTTGAAAATTCAGTAACTCATTCTTTTCTCGGTATCGGAACCGAAGGATGTTCGGACATTCTGCGCGATGAGTATTACAATTTGCTGGATCAACAGAAAGTTCATTGGGATGAAGATATTCACTTTAAAGAAATGTTAGGTCAAGGCGGACAAGGAGTGGTGTTTCTCAGCGAGCAACGGGGAACGGACGGTTTTGTGTTACCGATTGCGATCAAAGTTTTTTCGCCGGAACGGTTTTCAAACGACGTACTCTACGAAGAAGAAATGTCGAATATGGCGTTGATCACGGCTAAAGTTGCGAAAATTCAGCATGATCATCTTCTTGCCGTTCACAATTGGCGTTCGACGAATCGGATTCGGTTTATGTCGATGGAATGGGTGGACGGATTCGATTTAAGTCAACTTTTACGGCAGGAAATGCTCGACCATCTTCAGAAAAAAGTTTCTTCGGGACGCTGGAAATATCTTAACAATGTTGTTGTTACGACCGGCATGATGCATCCGCGTCTGATGCCCGGCGTGGCGATTCCTATTATTCGGGATTGTCTCGGTGCGCTTGGAGCGTTACACCGTGAGGGAATTGTTCACGGTGACGTGAAACCGTCGAATATTATGTTGAAACGAATCGGGAACACAAAACTTGTTGACATTGGTTCGGCATTTGAAATCGAAAATCGTCCTCCGACCCGTCCTTACACTTTGGCGTATGCCGCTCCTGAAGTGTTGGAGGGTAAAGAAGTTACGCCGCGAAGTGATATTGCCAGTCTTGGTTATGTGTTGATTGAAATGCTTTCCGGCCGCCGATTGTTCAGTGTCAATTCTGATTTGAAAGGGCTTGACGGACGTCTTCTGCTGGCGAGTCAACTTAACAAGATTTTACCTCCGTCGGTAGCGTCTAGTGAGATGCTGATGAATTTTTGTAAAAGTTTGATTGCGCCGGATCCCGAAAAACGTTTCGAAAATGCCGAAGCCGCTGAACTTTTCAAAAATGGAGCCGCTGATTTCCAACGTCAATTAGTCAAAGGCGATCTTTCCTGTGAACCGGAGCCGGAAATAAGAAATTGGCTTGATGATCTCGAAGAGTACCGTTGAAATCAATCTGACTGAAAAATCCGGATTTTTTGACCTAACTTCAACAACAATAAGAGGTTACTGTAAAAATACACGACAAACGAAAATGGAACATCCGTTTTAATTAACTCTTTTTAGAGAAAAGTTTACTAATTTTAATGATTTTATGGGTTAATTTTTTAGAATTTTTGTTTGCATTTATGAAAATATGTACTATATTATATTTTGATGAGTCGAAAAACGCCCCAAAGACCATATTGATTTTATTACTGAACATTACTATAATGACAAAACATCAAAACATCAAAACATCAAAACATCAAAACATCAAAACATCAAAACATCAAAACATCAAAACATCAAAACATCAAAACATCAAAACATCAAA
>JAIRLW010000613.1 GCA_031259095.1 Planctomycetaceae bacterium
CATGTCCTCAAATTTTACGTCGCTCCATGCCAAAATACGGAAATCGACGAAAAAATAACCTTGAATTTATCGCTCTTTCCATCGGTTGGAAAGAGTGTTAAAAAATCGTGTCCCGTTTCCATTTACCGCTTCAAATAAGGAGAGCTAAAATGAAAATCCAAAATGTTTTTAGTGTCGTTTGTTTGCTTACAATGTTGGCGGCAATCTGTGTGGCGGTTTTCGCTGCAGATGAAAAACCATGTAAAGTTCCTAGTAAAAACACAAAGAAGTGTTTTCATCCAACAAATGCTGTTACTGATTGTACAGAATGGCCAGGAGGGGATTGTGTTGGTCGTTCAATTTACTCGATTGTGGACTTTCCTGATGGTACAGATCCATCAGACGAAGGTACAACGAGTGAAGTGATGGAAAATTGTTACCGAGAGACAAGATGTAGGCAGAAGATCGGAGATGCGACTCAATGTGAGACTGCGCCTACACTGCCTTATGTTCAGGCTGCTAAAGTGTCCGTTGGTGAAGGAACATGTCCTTCGGAATAATAACAAACAATGAAAAAGTACCTTTAAAAATTAGATTTTTCAATAACAAAAATTTTGTAAGTCTGAATTTTTAGAGGTACTTTATGTTTGACTCTAATATTTCGCATGTTAATCTGGATTTTGGATGAAAACAGATTACTTTTATGTTTTGTAATACTATATATAAGATTTATTTATTTATTTCCATGCTTTAAATAAGGAAACATTAATATGTTAATTATCATACGTAAAATGAGAGTAGTTTTATTTTTTATTGTTACATTGTTTTTTATAAATATGGTTCAGGCGGAACCGACTCCCTTGGCATTATTTAAGGGAGTGGAAGCCGAGCGAATGAAATACGAGCCTATTCAGGTTAATTTTACGACAGAATATATCAACGATGAGGACTTCGGAACTATTACGATTTCAAGTCTGGTTGAAACGGCTCAAGGCATGCGCCGTTTTGAAGACTTTCCGGCAGAAAATGCCGATGTGTTTCCTGGTTCGGTAAATATTCTCAAAGACGAAGAAGTGTATGCCTATCAACGTAAAGCAGGAAATACAGTAGGAAATGGAGTGCGCTATTGTGATTTGAAAGAGGCTGTTCGGCGAGCTGATTTTGTATATGACCCACGAATACTTGGTTTGGTTGATATACCTTCCGCCAACAAAACTGTTAAACACTGTATGTGTTATGAAATTTATACGGAACAATCGCTTGTTGGTCGCGAAACGATCAACGATACTAACGTATGGCATGTCCGTTGTACCCAAACGGGTTTAGCGACAGCCGATTTTTGGATCGAAGAGCCTTCATTTCGTGTCCACCGACAACAAATCGAAACACTTGAAGCGGGGAAATTAAAAGTCGTTATTGACTCGAAATTTGATTCAAAAAGTGTTGGACCATTTCCTTCCGAGTTTCACATCCAACGTTTCGAGAATAATAAACAGGTTTTTAATCGAATTGTCCATATTACCAAGATTGTTCATGGTAAGCCGATTCCGCCGGAACGATTTACCTTGGCGTCAATGAATTTACCTCTCAATACAGATGTTATTGATTATCGAATACATCGACGTATTGGTTTTTGGGATGGAGAAAAACTAGTCGAAAAACCAGTGAAAATGTTAGTGCAGGAACAGCGTGAATGGGAGGAAAAATCGAAACAGCAATCATCGAAACAGCAACCACTGGGTATCGGACGTTATGTGTTTATCATCAGTGGCTTGTTGCTAATGGTTGTTGCCATTATCTTAATGATTCGTAAACGTTTTCGATAAAAATCGGAAGCATCTCATCCTTCAGAAGAAGGTACAACGAGTGAAATAATGGCAGATTGATTGTTACCAAGAGACAAGACGTTGACGCAATGCCTGTGTTCTCCAAAAGACCAATTTATGGACAGGTAAAATACAACGGTACGTTTCTAAAAGTACGATAATAAATACGCTTAAATTTAATAGTTTTTAAATATTGGCATCTCTTTTATATACTCTTCACACTTGAAAATTCAGTTTTGTAATAAAAAAATGACCAAGCAAACGCCTAACTAATTTTGGTTGCTTATTTTTTTCCATTTGATTAAATATGATATTACTTTTGCAAAAAATTATTGCTGCTATATTTATGAAATCTTTGGTTTTCTAATATATTGTTTTTTTGAAAACACAATAATTTGACAAAATATAGGGTTTTCAATGCTTCAACTCTTTTTGCTTACAGAGTAAAACACAATTTTGCAAAAATCTAGTTTAAAATTAAAATAGATTGTGTAACAGTACTAAGTTTTACAAACTTCAATATTATACTCAATAAGGTGAAAAAAACATGAAACGATATTTACACTGTTTTTATGTCTTTATGTTTAGTTTTGCTGTTATTGCTAATATTGGCATTGTTCAAGCAGTTCCTTCGGCTAAAGCTTTGCTTAAAGGCGTAGAAAAAGAATATAGTAAACATAAAGTATATCAAGCATCCTTTACTGTTGTGTATGGAGAAGATGAAACATTATTGAGAAACAAAACAACGGAATGTACTGTCGATGTGAGTCCGGGTAAAATGCGTTTTGAACAGAGAATTTCCAACAAAAATTCTGAATTTTCAAATGAGATCATCTTCATTGATAAAGACGAAGTTTATTTGTACAGAAGTAGTTACCATGGCGTGCAACTGATGGATATGCAGATGGCTACAAAACGCGGTACGTATGCATTTGATCCACGTTTACTGCTTACTTGTTCTACTCCAGCAATTAATTCGACGTTACAAGAACAATTGAATTATTTACCGGATTATGGGTATGATGATGGAGTTGTTGCTAAAGAAACTGTCAATGGCGTTGATGTTTGGCATGTTTGTTTTACAAACGAATTTGGTCGGGGACATTTATGGATTGAAGAACCTTCATTTAGAGTACATAAACTAAGATCAGAAACTACGAATGTTATATCAGAGGTGTTGGCGAAATATGAATCGCTACAATTCGATATTTTTCCAACACAAATTCACATTGAAAACGTAACTCGAGGAAAACGTACGATATGCCGTGATTTCAAATTTACAAATGTAACTTTTAATAAACCAAACAAAGATCGTTTTTCCTTAAAATCAATGGAGTTACCGATCAATACACCAGTTACCGATATAAAAATTCTCAAGATAATTGGTTATTGGGATGGCGAAAAATTGGTGGACGATCCTGTCAAAATGTCGATACAGGAACGGCGTGAATGGGAGGAAAAATCGAAACAGCAATCATCGAAACAGCAACCACTGGGTATCGGACGTTATGTGTTTATCATCAGTGGCTTGTTGCTAATGGTTGTTGCCATTA
>JAIRLW010000625.1 GCA_031259095.1 Planctomycetaceae bacterium
TAAAGTATTGCATTTGACCTATAGTTTGCCCTATTTTATTTAATAAATTTCAAAAACTCTCAATTTTACACCGTTATTTCATAGATTCTCTCTTCCCTCAAAAATATGAAATAAGAACATTGTTTATTTATTTCTTATCCTTCCTATTATTCCAGCGGCGTATGATTCCTTGTCCGCCAATCACAATCAGTATCAATCCGACTACAATTAGTATTGTTTTTATCCACATCCCGCGTTGAAGATTGGGCTTAAATGCCGGCTCAAATTCGGGAGGTGTTGTATGTTTTTTAATATAGGCATTCGCATATTCGATACAATTTTTCTGTAACTGTTTATTATCTTGCGGTGTAATCGATAATGGTTCTTCAACAGTCAACCATTGATCCTTAAATGAAGAAACAGAGACTTGTGCTCCTTTGGGAAGTTCGATTTGTACCAAATTAGAATCGGGAGGAGTATCAACATTAAGTTCTGTCACTTCAAAACTATTGATCCGATATTTTCCATCATTGATCGGATAAAGTTCATTTTCAGGATAAACAACAACAGACCGCATTGGAAAATACCGATCACCGGAACAATGCTTTGTTTCGGTAATAAATGCTTCTTGACGCGGAATATGAGTTTTATTATCATAGTCGGCAATATACGTTGCGAGAAATCCTTTTTTAGGATCAAAACCAAATTTCATTGCCGGCTGATTATTACTATCTTTTGTTGAAAAAGTAACGATTTCCAATTGTTGACCATTGATTTCTTGTGTCCCTTCATATTTTCCTGAAAATCTGCCTCGAATACAATCCTGCAAGTATCGATGGGGATTAGAATACTCATTTCTCGCCATCACTCCCATATCAAACGGAGAAAGTTCAATTCCAATCACTCCTTCTGCAACGCCGCTTGGTAAAATATTGGCAACCCGTCTAGATTCCGAATACGTCAAGCGATATAAATCTTTAGAAACAAGCATAATGGAATCCGAACAGCGTACGGTAACTATATTGTTACTTAGTTCCCTACCCTCATCTTTTTTATCTGTTTTACTTTTTTGAGAATCCTGTTGATTACTTTTTTTAGTTATTCCTTCTTTCCGTTGCTTTTCTGTAATTATTTTGTCTTCAGGCGAACACCTTAGTTCAAAATAAGTATTTCTATCTTTAGAAATTAATTTACCGTCTTTAAATACAGTATTCGGAGTAATTTCGTATTTATAGTCAATTGCTTGTTGAATACTATCTGCTTTAGCCTTCCATGTAAACCGAAACTTACAATTCATGTTGGGAAATGAATCCCGATTTTTTTTATAACCTTCTGATAATACATGTAATACTTGGTTGTTACTATTAGTTTGGTTGTCACTACTAGCTGAAACCATATTACCTTGGTTAAATACAAAAAAATGTATTAATAGAATGAATACATACAATATTGTATTAATAATTTTGACTTGCATTGGTCTGAATCTCCTTAAATTGGTTATTGGGTTTTTTATAATTTTGAAAAAGTAACTGTACTTTCCAAAAAATTTAACGAAAAAATATCCGATATTTTCAAAGTTTTTTAATATATTTGAATTAAATACACTTTTGTGCAGCTATTGTAATATATCAGTGGAATTTTTATCTGTTTTTTGCAAGTACTTAAATTCCAAACAACTTCCATCAAATTTTATGTTTTAAACCTTGAAATGACGTGTGTTCTTAACTGATTATTACATAAGAACTTACGTTAAAGACGATAATTCCGCTGATAGATTACAAAAATACCGAAAACAAATCAATTGTAACCAACCATGTTAATTTAGACAATAACCCCAAAATCAGCCAAACTCCAAAAAACAATTCAAATTCAACTACAAAAATCTTAAACCACCGAGCATGGAGCAAACCTTTACCTGATACAGGTATGGTTAATTCTGGTTAGGTCATGCGCTATTAAAAAATACCGCTGTCAAAAGGATCGCCGCTACAACAAGCCGCATCACTGTCCAACTCCAATTCGTATCGCTACGACATTCGGGGCAAATATCTTGTTGGCAACATTCCGTATTCATATTTTTATGTCAATTTGACACGTTCTTTTTTGTTTTCACAATTCCGCAGGCTTTCAGCAACTTTTTCACAAACACAAGTTCTATTCTATAAAAAGATTTTTATTCTATCAATTAGGGTATGCAATTTTTTTGAGAAAAAAATCAAAATTATCTAAAGTTCACAGGCTGGTTAGTAAAATGGATAAAAATTAAACAGTAATCAGGATTCTAAAGATTAACGTAAAATCGTCGCATAATTGTTTCCTTTCGTTGCATTAAATCCGAGTATCTTTTTTATTTCCGTTTCCATAAACTGAACCGTGAATTATAAAAAATTAATAATATTTCAGCAGGAACGTTCAAGGGCGTCAATCTCTTTTGTCCTATTTTTATTTTCACCACGAAAAGTTTTAAAAAATAGCAATATCATTTTCGTATCCCTTCGATTTTCGTGTTCTTTCGTGTATTTCGTAGTTAAAAATCAGTATTATAAAATCCCTCAAAATAATCTGCGAAAATCGGCGTCCTCTGCGGATTTTTCTCCGTGTTCTCCGTGTTCTCTGTGGTTCATAAAATAGACCATTACTTGCAGACTTGTTTTTTTTGCTTGGAAACGATAGAATAACGTTTTAATTTAATATTGCTGATTTTTGAAACATCAGATTATTTTTCGTTTACGTTATGTTTTCAAGGTAGGTTTCACGTCTCAATAGGTAAAAGCCTTTCAGCGGAACACCGCCTAAACAAATAAATTTTATTTTGGTCTTATGTGTTGGGTAATTTATAATATTTTGATGTGTGCGGTTGGTTGTGTTACGGCGGTTTTATTTGGGCTTGGTAATTTTAATTTGTCTGCGAATGGTTTGGCATGGCATGGTAGTCTTTTTTTAGTTTGTGTTAATGTGCTGTTTTTTTTATAACGTTAATTGAAAACCTCTAAATAGACCCTTTTCCCAAAACGAATTATTCGATTTTAATCAATTTCAGTCGATTGAAATCGAAATAAAATTAAATTTTAGAGACGCCCAATTATTGGGATCATTCAATTTTTAAAATCCTTGTGTTTTTGGCGATTTTTGTAATTACAATAAAAAACGCTGAAATTTTGCCTATCGTTTAACATCCATTAATTGTTGCCAATACAACAACATGAATACACTATTTACCCCACAATGTCGTCTATTGATGACGCGGTTGATTCGGCGCGAAAATCTTTTGGCGGAGGAAGTCGAATCGTTATTCAATGCCGTGTTTACCGATTCGGAACATGATCTGTCCGCAGAAGAATCGATTCTGTTTTCCGGATTTCTGATTGCTCTTGCGTCTAAAGGTGAAACGGTACAAGAATTGGTTGGCGCGGCGCGAAGTATGCGGCGTCATGCCCGACGGATTCAGGTGATTGGTTCGCCGGTGGTTGATATTGTCGGAACCGGCGGCGATTCGTTACACACAATTAACGTTTCAACAACATCCGCTTTTGTTGCCGCCGGAGCCGGATTGGTGGTTGCCAAACATGGTAATCGCGCCGTGTCCAGCCGTTGCGGAAGCGCGGACGTGTTGGAGGCTTGCGGCGTTAATTTACAACTTCAGCCGGAACAAGTCGAAGAACTTATCGCGGAAATCGGCGTCGGATTTTTGTTTGCGCAACAATTTCATCCGGCAATGCGCCGAGTGGTTCCGATTCGTAAATCACTTGGCGTTCGGACGTTGTTTAATCTTCTTGGACCGTTGACCAATCCGGCAGGAGCGGGTTGTGTGTTGCTGGGCGTTTACGATCCGAAATTAACGGAAATGTTTGCGGACGTGTTACGCGAACTCGGTTGTCGGCGTGCGATGGTGGTGTACGGATACGACGGAATGGACGAACTGACGTTGACCGCGCGAAGCCGCGTAACACAATTTTTCAACGGACAATTCAAAACGTATGATTTTTTTCCCGAACTCTATTTCGGCGGCGAACTGGCAACTCCCGATGAATTACGAGGCGGAAACGTAACAGAAAATGCTGAAATGTTACGCGGAATTTTAAACGGAACCATTCGCGGCGGCAAACGAAATATTGTTTTACTTAATACCGCTGCGGCGTTGTTTTGTGCAGAAAAAGCGGTTACTATCGAAGACGGAATTAAACTGGCAACGGAGTCTATTGATTCCGGCGCGGCAATTGATAAATTGGAACGGTTAATCAATGCATCCAAAAAACCGTAACTCTAACTTTTATTGACCGCCGAACACATGGATAATATAATTCGCAGATTACGTTGATTTTCGCAGATTATTTTGAAGGATTTATAATACTGATTTTTAACTACGAAATACACGAAGAGACACGAAAATGATATTTCGTAATATATCAGTGGAATAATTTTTCAGATTGGTCTTTTCTTGGTAATAGATCAGTGGAATTTTTATTTTTTATATTAGCCCCGATAGGGGCGTCTGGATTTTTTACTGAATAGCCCGCCCCAACGGGGCGGGTTTAAGTTCCCCGCCAACCCAACGCCCTGAAAGGGC
>JAIRLW010000627.1 GCA_031259095.1 Planctomycetaceae bacterium
ACATCAAAACATCAAAACATCAAAACATCAAAACATCAAAACATCAAAACATCAAAACATAAAAACATAAAAACATCAAAACATCAAAACATCAAAACATCAAAACATCAAAACATCAAAACATCAAAACAATGATGTTATAAAGAGGGTATTGTTCCTCATTCTTATTTTATTTTTCTGTTTTTGTGATGTTTTTGTTCTTGCTGATTATGGTATTTTAGACCATTGGCCTCGACATAAAACGATTATTGATTGTCCTATTCGGCTTTTTCCGCAAAAGAAACCGTATGCTGTTATTCCGGCACATACGATTGTTATTGAACAAAATAGGCAAAACTTCAACGGTATTCTTTATGTTTGGGTTTCTGCTCCGTCAATAACTGATTTTAAGAGACCACTTATCGGTTGGATAAAGCAAAGTGACTTAATAACAAGTAAAGAGCTGGTAGAAAAAGAAAAAGCCCGTTTACTTGCAGTTAAAGAAGCAATAAATCCGGTTTTACTATTCCCGAAATTCTTAAATTAAACGGTCAGAACGATCTTAAAACGGCGTATCTCGAAATCTGTAAGTCCATCGAAGAGAACGAAAAACTTGCCGAAAATAAACGATTACCTGAACCCTATTTTGCCCGTGCTGCGGTTTGGCAAAAAATTGGTAATTACGCAGAAGCATTGTCGGATTACTTGACCGCATTGGATTATGTCAAGAATCAAAACGAGGAATCGGCATATATTCTTTACAATAATTATTTTGATAATATCCGCGAGACCATTAGGAACTCATTGACACAGCCGAAATCACCAATTGATTTGGGACCGGAAGAACAACAACGCAGCGAAAGTCATTATAACAGAGGATATTCAGCATTTTGGAATAAAAATTACAAATTAGCATTGAACCATTTTAACAACGCAATTCAAGTGGATTGGAAGAAACCTTACTACTGGTATTATCGCGGACTTACTTATTTACGGCTTGGCGAGGAACGAAAAGCCTTGTTTAATTTTTTGTTCGGCAGCAATTTGGAAACATTATCAAGTTACGATATCCGCAGCAATGTATCACATCAACTAATCCGTTTGCAGGGAAATGAACGAATGTTCCTTGAAGAAATTCGTACCGGCGATCCATCCAATATGTTGCTGCAAAAATACATCAACCCTTAATTTACTTCCTATTTATTTATATGAAATTTACAAGATCATTCTGTACCCTATCGTTCTATAGCGTATTTTTTATTCATATTTTCGTTATTGTATTAGCGCTCAACACCAATTCATTTGTAATTGCTGATGATGATCCGTTTGAGGCGTTGAGGGGTTTGAACCTTAAACTAAAAGACGAAAAGAAAGATGATGATAAAAAAGACGAAACAAATTCGAATTCAGCATCATCACAACCTAAAACCGAACAAGATAAAAAGACCGAAAAATTGGTTGTAACCAAAGTACGTCCGGCAATGGACAAAATTGAGAAATCAGACACGAAAACAACAGACAGAGTGGAAGCCGCAACATGGCTGCTTTTAACCGGCGAATATCTTTTTAAAGATGCAACAGAATCTACTCTTTGGAGTGATACGATTACATCGTTGCATAAAGGAACCGAACAATTAAATTTACTTGAATTTACTTGAAAAAGAAATTGAATCCGACGAAGAGAAACGAAAAGAACTGTTCAAAAATGAAAATCTTGCAATCCGTTATGATATTGCCCGCACTCGGCGTAACGAATTAGCACAAAAAGAAAAACTCGCACGGGAACAAGAACTTGACCGCTTGCATCAACTTCGGCAGATTCTTTTGACTTATACCGAATTGGCGACTAAGATGAGTGAAGCGGATGAATATCGGCAACTCGGTAATCTAACCAAATCTGCCAATGCTTTAGACGAAGCCATTAAACTTGTCGGCAAAATGAAAGGAATTGCTGATTCAAGAAAAGATTATTATCTATTCAAAGATGAACCTAAAATCGAAGGTAATGAAGAATTTGCAATTCTGAAAGTTATCAGTCCGGTGTTCAGTCAACAACTCGTTGTACATTTGAAAACGTTACACAGTGCAATGTTGTTTCGTTTGGCAATTTTACTGCAAGACAAAGAAATCGGTAATAAACTTTTAGATGAAACAATCAAAACAGCACAGGAGATATTGAAAGAATCCGATAACGATAAGAATATTGTAAGAAATCCGCTTTTGCCTTACATACTTAGCGAAGCGTTTTTAACAAAGGCAATCCGTATTACACAGAATGAACCGGCGTCAAAAACACAACATGAAAAAGCAACGCCGTATTTCAAAGAAGCATTAAAAAACTTGGAATCAGCAGCAGCATTGCTTGACGAATACGATACCAAAGAAATGAATGTGTTGAACGCTATTATCAAACGGAATTATGATCACCTAAAAAATCCGCAATCATTTATTGATGAAGCCCAAAATGCCTTACTTCAGGGAAACAATAAACAAGCATTAAGCATTTTACAAACTGCTGTATTGTTACACCGTACATCGGAAACGTGGACGGCTTTACTCGAAACTTCTGTCCGCTGTAATATTGAAACAAAAGAACTTACTCAATTTCTAAAAGATGCGGAAATAGTTTTTACAAAGGATGATTTAATAGGTCAAACAGCAATCGGACGCGCGGTCATTGTTCTGATTGAACCGGAAATATCAAGTAAAAAATTATTGGAAGACAAAAAGCAAACATTATTAAAACAATTGGAATCAGCAAGTAAAACGATTGCGGAATTGAAGCCGGTTAACGAAAAAAACGAATTACTCAACGGCAAAGCAACCGCAATATTAGCGAAGTTGCTCACATTACAAGAATTACTTATTAACGATGAAAAACAATGTGAAATTCAAGGACGTGAAGCGGTACATTTTGCAGAAAATACGTTGGCGTCACTTAACAAAAAAACGGATGACGAATTTGAAATATATCAACAACACGAATA
Source organism: Planctomycetaceae bacterium (assembly GCA_031259095.1). Lineage (GTDB taxonomy): Bacteria > Planctomycetota > Planctomycetia > Pirellulales > Thermoguttaceae > WRKP01. The sequence continues at coordinate 2,967 of JAIRLW010000627.1, forward strand.
TAAAGCAATCGCCTATCATGCGCTTGGTTACAATTCTGTACGTTGGTTGCCGGAACATCGCAATGAAGGTTTTATCGCTTATACTGCTGCAATAGATGAATTGAGTCAATTACCGACGGATAACAGTAATCAAATAACGTTTCTTGGTTCGCCGTTGTTGAATGCGGCAGTAAATTCGGACAGCGATAAAATCGCAGCCGAAGAACAAACATTGCGAACCATACTTTCAAAGTTTATTGAAGGAACATTCACGTTACAGTTCGGCGAACCGCAGCAAGCCTCCGAACAGTTTGAAAGAGCATTGAGTGAGAGTCAAACAATAAACATAAAACAAGCAAACCGGATTGCTGCGGAAGCATTTGATAAATCCAACGGTTTCGATACCGAAATATCATTTCGTGAAACATTAGCGGCTTATTCAATTCTTGCCGACATTGCAGCGAATAAGAAAGAGAGAGCGTTGGAAAATTGTCTGAAACTATTAAACACAGATAAATCTAATATCGTATCGGCTATCCCAAATGTACAGTCGCCGTTATTAGCATTGGCATTAGCAAAGACCTTAGATGAATTTGTTTTAGCAACAGGTATTATTTTTTCCGAAGAGAAAAAACAATATCTTACTCTTGCAAAACAAGCATTTCAGCGGGGCAGTGAAATAAATAATTTGCCCAAATTAAAAAAACAATATCCGCATATTGCCGCTTTAATTCAACTAGGCAATGATTGGTATGCCAATGATAAATATTTTCTAAATCAACTCGCTGCCAATCCGCAAAAGGCACAGGAAATTATCTCTCTTGGATTAAAACGGCATCCAACCTCGCGGGAACTTTGGGAACAATATATCGTACTGCAATATCGGCAACTACAATTTCGTAAAGTATCAGTCGAGGATTACCAGACATTGCTCAATGAATTAGTGAAAGCTCAACAGGATAAGTTACTTAATCTGTTTGTCTATTATTATTACGAAGGTGTTCTTCGTGATCGATTGAATCAAAATGCTGAAGCGTTAATTGCGTTTGAGCATGCCGTACAATGTGCTGAAACTCCGATTGACGTCATTAAAGCGAAAGCAAAAGCCGGAGAATTACGTACTCGGTTGTCAACTAACTAACTAACTAACTATCACCCCCTTTTCAATTTTAAGAAAATGAAACACTTGATTTTCACATTTGTTTTTGTTGCTGTAAGTGCAACTACTTTATTTTCTGCGGAAAAAGACTTATTGCGAACCGAATCCGGCTTGCACGAAAAACTTATCGTAACAGACAACAATGCATTCTTCCGTCTCAAACCGGAAATGCAAGCCAAAGCCGAAAATGCTTCGGCGTTTTCAATTTTCTGGCGGCTCAAAACCGACACGCCGGACAATGAAAAAAACAATTTCTACCGTATCGGCGGTCCCGACGGAACAGAACTCGGCTGGATTGAAAAGAAATTCGTAACTCCATGGCGGACACGGTTTTGTCTTGATCCGATGCTGCCGCAACCGGACAGATTTTTCAGTGTCAAAAATAATGAGGCAACCTTAAAATTCACCGGTCAAAACGGACAAATACCGAGCGGACATAAACGTTTTGCTCTTATTGCGAAATCGGCTGATAACGAAAATGATGAAGCGGAACTGGATGTTGTGGTATTCACCGGTAATGTCGAATCCGGCGGCGGTGTCGGCGGAGAAAAAATGGCTGTCGTTAATATGGAACTCGAA
>JAIRLW010000629.1 GCA_031259095.1 Planctomycetaceae bacterium
GCCCTTTCAGGGCGTTGGGTTGACGGGGGGAACTTAACCCTACCCCGTTGGGGTAGGCTATAATACTAGCGCCCCTTTCGGGGCTAATATAAAAAACAAAGATTCCACTGATATATTACGTTTTTTATATTAGCCCCGATAGGGCAATAGGATTTTTTAACCTCAAATTGAACCTCAAACGAAAATTCCGCTGATAGATTATGGAACTTTAAGGTCTTGTGCGGCGTTGGGGCGAAAATAATTTTGTTGTCTTGAAAAAAAGAGGAATGGTTCTTGTGTTGGAATTGATAGCGGTTTACAATAAGACAATCTAACGTTTTTTCCATCTTCCGACGTCCGGCATTGCCCCGCTCTTTTAACAGATTATTATTTCCGATGTCTTTATTTAACGATGACCGTTATACGTGGCGCGAGACTTATTTCGTGCTTTTCGATCCGGAAAAACGTCCGCGTTTGTCGGATGTTCGCCGGGAGTTGCGGCATGTTGCCGGAACGCTCACTATTCTCAAGGATAAAGCGGAACACAACGGAAATCTTACTTCAATGACGATTGCCTCTTACGAAGATCATTCCGCATTGGAAATTGTGTACCGCGAAGGAAATAATGTGCCGAATGAAATCGGTCTTCTCGCCGAAATGCTCGAAAAAGGCTGCACCGCCAAAGAAAAAGAACAACTACAAAAAGCCAAACAATATCGCGCAAAATTTGAAATCCTACACTTCGAACAAACCGCGGGAACCGCCGAATTCAAAATTGTTAAAATGCCTGATCTACAATTTGCCCCGCGCGAAAAAAGCAAAACCACTCACCCCTTTTCAAATGGAAACTATTCCGATAAACTGTTGTCCACTCAAACAAAACGTTTCCATTTCGATCCCGATTCCTACAAAAATTGTCTTGCCGGCGGAATAGAATCCGATGAAAATGTTAATTCGGAAGACAGCGCCGAGTTTGAACGAATTGATCCGAACACCTTAGTATTTGTTCTTGAAATTCTGTGCCGTCTCTGCCATGGAATTGCGATTGATCCCGCAAGCGGAGTGATTATTTAGCGGATAGCGGAGATCGGATCGCGGAGAGTCCTCATGAGATTAATTGTAATGCAAAGCGGTTCGTTAATTACATGCGGTACTATCAATGATCAATGATTTACTATCCGCTTTCAACTATCCACTATCAACTAATAAATTATGATTGCTAAGGAAATTAAGCGCGGTGAAGTGGTTGTTTACAACGGTTCACCTTGTATGATTGAAGGCGTTAATGTTCAATCGCCGTCTGCGCGCGGCGCCGCAACTCTTTACAAATTCCGGGCAAGGAATCTTGTTACCAAGCAGAAAGTCGATTTCACACTCAAAGGAACCGAATCACTCGGCGTTGCCGACTTTCAACGGCGTGAAGTAAAATATCTTTACAGTAACGCTGACGAATGTATTTTCATGGACAATTTGGATTACAACCAGTACAGTCTGAAAAAATCAGAGATTGCGGAAGAGATGCAATATATTTCGGAAGAATTGGAAGGGATTCGGGCATTGATTTACAATGACGAATGTGTTGGGATTGAGATTCCGACGGCGGTATCGCTTAAAGTGATCAAGTGCGATCCCGCTGCACGCGGTAATTCCGCAACGTCCCGCTCTAAACCGGCAACTCTTGAAACCGGTCTTGAAATTCAGGTTCCCGAATATCTCGACGAAGGTGAAATTGTTCGGGTGGACACCCGAACCGGTGATTTTTTAAGCAGAGCGTAAATCAGGCTGGTCAATATCGGGTGGGCAACCTTTCGCCGAAAATTGCATCGGTTGAGTATTCATTGACGCCGGCAGGCAATGTCCTGCCTCAATATTTTGTTATTGAATCGACACTCTGTAGGAAAGCAAACGTTCCGGCGCCGAGTAAATCTCAACCGGCGCGTCCTTTCAGAGAAAGGATCGCCTGCCTTTGTTGCGGCTATGTCACAATGGATTCACAATATTACGCTAAAAAACGCTTACGTAACTATTAACTATTCACTCGTCGCTATGAACTCATAAAATGATTATCTGTTAAATTCGGTCGTCCATTGTTTGAGTTGTTGAGACAATTCATCGGTCAACAGTGATTCGTCCAACCGCCAAACCCAATTTCCTTCGGCACGACCGGGAAAATTCATTCGGGCGTCGGTTGGAAGTTGCAATAAATCCTGCATCGGAAAAATTGCAACATTGCCCGGCGAACTCATTACTTTTCTGATAATTGCTTCAATAATTGTCCGGCGGTTCAGCGGTGAACCGGATGGAACAAACGGTTTAAGCATTTCCAAAAGGAATTTCAAATCCCAAAACGGTTCCGGTTTTTTCCGGTCGGCAAGCGCTTCGTCGAACCAAGCGGCTAACGTATTCGTATCATGTGTTCCGGTGCAGACCAGCGAATTTTCCTTCCATTCGGCGGTGGCGTCGGTGTTTCGCCGGAAGTCGAAGTGAAACTGGAACACATTGATTCCCGGAAATCCGTAATGATCACGCAGTTGATGAACGCCGGGATTCATCACTCCGAGATCTTCCGCAATCAGTGGAGCATTGGGAAATTCACGCAAAATTGCATCGAAAAAATCATTGGCAGGACCAGGAACCCAATAACCGGAATCGTTTGGATCCGGTTGGGGCGTCATACTGAAATAGTTATAAAAACCAATAAAATGATCCAACCGAATAGCGTCAAAACGTTGCAAGGAATTCCCAAGACGAAAAACCCACCATGCATAATTTTCGTTTTTGTGCATTTCCCAGTCGTAAAGCGGCGCGTTCCAACGTTGCCCGTCGGGATTGAAACTGTCGGCGGGAACTCCGGCAACACGGCTCATGTGTCCTTGTTCGTCGAGTTGGAAAAGCCGCGGATCCGCCCAAGTGTCAACGCTTTTTTTGGAAACGTAAATCGGAATGTCGCCGATTAAACTAATTCCGCGATTCCGGCAATATTGATGAAATTCATCCCATTGGATGTGGAATACGAGTTGCAGAAAAGTTTGAAACAGAATGGATTCTTCGAGTTCGGGATAGATTTTGTGCAAAGCGTCCTGATCGGCATGTCGTAATGCGTTATCTTGCCAACTTGTCCAGTCGAAGGTTCCGAATTTCTGACTCAGAGCGCAGAACAGAGCGTGAGAACCAATCCAGGGATTTTCATCGACAAATTGATTGAAAGCCGTGTGATATTTCGTGCTAACCGATGAACGTCGGAATCGGTCGAACGCTGTTTTTAGCCGTTTCATTCGGATTTCGCGCGCGGCGTGAAAAGCGGTTCTATTTTTTGGGGCGTGGGGAGCCGCCTCTGTTTCTTCCGGTTCAAGAAGTCCGACCTGCACCAAATCTTCTAAATCAATGTAAATCGGGTCGCCTGCAAAAGTTGAAACGCTTGCATACGGTGAAAAACATTCATTGATTGGATTGACCGGCAAGAGTTGCCAGATTTTCTGACCGGAACGACTTAAAAAATCGGCAAACTGTCGGCAACCTTTACCAAGATTGCCGCAAAAGGAACTGCCGGGAAGTGAGGAAAGCGGCATCAGAACGCCGCTGATACGTTGCTTTAAATCCATTGATCCATCCGGGTAAATTTGAAATGTCAGAGAGTTTTTTATTTTCACCAAAAACAACCAATTGTCAAGACGGAACAAACGGAACAAAAGAAGTTGCACAAGGGATTGCTTACGGCAACTTCTAAAAACTTGTTTTTTGATCGACTGAAATCGACCCAATTCGATTAAAATCAATTTCGGTCAATTTCAGTCGAATTTTTTAGAAGTTCCCTTACCATTACCATTGTTTTTGGGGCGTTATGGTTGCGATGAGCCGGATTCTTTGATAAGGTAAAGATGTTCCCGAATTGTTTGTCCGGTTACGGGATGGATCGTATCGGCGGCAATTTCTTCTGCCGGCTCCAACACAAAACGGCGCCGTAACATTTCAGGATGCGGTATAGTGAGTGTTGGCGTTGAAATGATTTGATCGCCGTAAAGAAGAAGGTCGACGTCCAACGTTCGCGGTCCCCAGTGTTCCACACGAACTCTGCCCAATCGGAGTTCAATGTCCAAAAGTTTTTCAAGCAATATCTGTGCCGGTAATGTCGTTTCGGCAACACCGGCGGCGTTTAGAAATTCCGGTTGATTCGTTGGTCCGCCAACCGGTTGGGTTCCATAAAATCGGCTTATTCGTAATGTTTTTGTTTCGGGAAGATTGCCGATTGCTTTCCAAGCAGATTCCAATGTCTCATGCCGATTGCCCAAATTCGATCCCAATGCCAAAAGAATTTCCATCGTAATTTGTTTTTTCTTTAACCTAATTTAGCACATTAGGGAAATCTCTAAAAATTCAATTTGTTTCCCACAAAGCCGCTAAGAACACATAAAGTTTATCGGCAACGCGACGTTTCCGGTGAAACGTCGTTTATCTCGCAATGGTGATTGTAAATAAAAGGGCTGCTGTTTTTAACCGTGAAAAGTATAAAAACGAATATTTAACCGCAAAGTGTACTAAAGACAGCACAAAAAAACAATGTTTCATTTCGGTTTCTTGAAAACGACGATATTGTTTGTTATGATATATTTAAGTGTGGAGATTTTTTTCCCTTGTTTTGAAATTCGATTCTTTCTTTACGGCAGATGTCGGGTGAAGCATGAATTGAAATAGTTTTGGGACAATTTGTTAATCGAAATTTATTGTGAAGGAATTATGATGAGTTCATTCAGTAAAAAAATTTTTGTTGTCATTTTAATTGTATGCGGTTCGGTTCCGTTTATTGGCGAGGCTCAAGTATTTTATCCGCCGGCGCAACGCGCCATCTATTCGTATGGACGTTCTGCGCCGGGTTATGTTGCAACAGATTCTTCCATTATTCCTTCCGGTGTTGCCCATACCAATGGTTCATCGCAGGAAAATATCACCCAACACGCAGAACCATCGTGGACGCAAAATATGATTAAAAACGATGATCGTTTTTTCGATTTTAAAACAGTTGCTAAGGGAGTTCATGCGGAACACCGTTTTGTTCTTAAAAATCCATTTACGGAACCGGTTCATATTGCCAGTGTTACATCGAGTTGTTTGTGTACCTCGCCGTATATTCTGGACGGCAAGGATGAAATTCAGACTTATGAAGAAACAGCAATTGTTGCCCGATTTCGTACTGATTTGTATGAAGGTCTGAAAAACGCAACGCTTACTGTTTTTATTGACCGTCCTTATCGTGCGGAATTTCAGTTAAATGTACGCGGTGAAATTCGCGAGGATATTTCGATTGAGCCGAATCTTGTTAAACTGGACAATATCAAAGAAAACGAAGAAGTAACACGAATTTTGAATGTGGTCTATTCCGGTCCCAATTCCGCGTGGAAAATTATCGATTTCAAAAGTAATAACGAACATCTGAGCGGTAAAATTCTCGAATTTCAGCCGACTTTTAGAAAAATTACGGCAAAAATTCAGATATCGCTTGATGATAAAATGCCGCGAGGTCATTTTATGGATCGTTTATTTCTGATTACAAACGATCACGAAAGTCGTCGGGAAATTCCGATTATTATTCAGGGAACGGTTGGAACGGTCATTAACATCACACCGAAAACCGTGTTTCTCGGTTATTTGAAATCGGGGGAAGAATCAGCGGTTAAAAGTGTGATTATTCGTGGAACGCGACCTTTTCGAATCAAAAACATACTTTGTGATAATCCCAAAGTTGAAATCAATTACACTGCTCAGGAAGATCGTCCGCCGAAAATTATTTACAAAATTCCGATTCGTTACACGAATCCGTCGGAAGGAGAAGGATCGCCAACCGACGGTAAAATGCGTGCGGAAATCAAAGTCGAAACCGATATTCCCGACCTGACGCCTACTTTTTATGTTACAACCGCAATTAAAAACGAAAATGAAGAATAACTCCAAAAGTTAAGAAACCTCGTAATATATCAGTGGAATTTTTGTACCTCCATCTTTTCCCCATTTTCAGCGTCCTTTTGCGTATTCTGCGTTAAAATTTCAGTGTTCGATTTAAACGCAGAATACGCAGAATATCGCAAAACACACAAAATATGAAGAAAAACTGAAGAAAAACTACGGAATAGTTAAAAAATAAAAAATTCGTAATATATCAGTGGAATTATTTTGTTTGAGGTTAAAAAAATATTTGCCCTGAAAGGGCAATAAGATTATAGCCTACCCCAACGGGGTAGGTTCAAGTTATCACAACACCAAAGCCCTGAACGGGCGGCAGGATTATAAACAGTTTGTCATTTAAAATTATTTTCCCGTGGCCCTTTCAGGGCTTTGGGTTGGAAGGAAACTTAACCCCGCCCCTATCGGGGTTAATGTAAAAAGCAGAAATTACACTAATGTATTACAAAATAAATAATTCCACTGATATATTACTTATTTTGTAATATATCAGTGGAGATCGGAAGAGCGT
>JAIRLW010000633.1 GCA_031259095.1 Planctomycetaceae bacterium
GCCCTTTCAGGGCGTTGGGTTGACGGGGGGAACTTAACCCTACCCCGTTGGGGTAGGCTATAATACTAGCGCCCCTTTCGGGGCTAATATAAAAAACAAAGATTCCACTGATATATTACAATTATTATAGTAAAGAATCTTAGTACTTTCAAGAGATTCCGATAAGTAACGGTCTATTTTTATTACCCACCGAGCATGTGGACAGAATAATCCGCCGATTACGCCGATTTTCGCAAATTATTTTGAGTTATACCGTTTTCCTTTTAAAAACCTGTTTTATATTTTCGTTTAACTTCGCAATTTAAGGTGTTTTTACATTTCAAAAACCGGTTTTTAAAGTGAAAACGGTATATTTTCCAAAATTCCGAAACAATCAGAAAAAATAATCCGGTTAGGCGTTGGAAGCGTGATTACTCAGTAAAACGGCAATCCAACGGGTTTTCTGATCATTTTGTAATACGATTTTCAAAACCATTGTCAGCGGAGCCGATAAAAACATGCCGATTGGACCAAGCAGCCAGCCCCAAAAAATTAACGAAAGAAGAACAACAAGACCTGAAATACCAAGTCCTTCTTCAAGATAACGCGGTTCCACTCCGTAACCAAACGCCGTATTCACCACAACCAGCCAAACCGTAACAACAATCGCCATTGTTGCTCCCTGATCCAACAGCATGAGCAAAACCGGCGGAATCGACGCAATGATTTGACCGATATTCGGAATATAATTGAGAAAGAACATCAAAAGACCCCAAAGTAACGCATATTCCGCCCCAAGAAACCAAAGACCCAACGCCGTAACAAAACCGGTTAGTAAATTGATAATCGTTTTAATTCTCATGTAATTCCATGTGTCGGCAGCAATTTTTTTAAAATATTCGTTCGATAAATCACGCCCGTCAAACGCTTCCCGTACTTTTTCCGGCAGCCGCGCCGCTTCAATCAACATGAAAATGACCATAACAATAATCAATGATGAAATCGTTGCAATATTGAGAAGTTCCCGAACACCAAGATGAACATAACTAATAAGCGTATCTAAATGAACAATATTGAGGAGTGAAAAACGTTCATGCGGCGGTGTGATTTCCAATGATACATTTTCTGCCGGTTGTACAAATTCTGTCGGCAATGTCGGGGCTGTTAGCGATGCCGGGGTTGCTAGCGATGTCGGGGCTGTTTCTTGTATCGGCTCTATCGGCGATACGGGGTCTGCCGGTTCTTCCTGAAACATCGGAATTTTCGGAACGGATTTTTCTATCCGGTCGAATTGCCGGATCATGTTATTGATCCAATCGTCGATTTGTGTTACTCCGGCTGTTGCTTTTTCACGGTAAACCGGCAAACGGTCTGAAAAATTCGTCAACGAATAACTCAGAATCCACACAAGACCAATTCCCGACAGAAGAACAAGCAAAGACAACACAAACAATGCCGCCCAATCAGAAAGACCTTTTTGTTTCAGCCAACGAAGCGGCGGCGTAAGAACCATCGCAAAAAATACCGCCAAAAGAAAAGGCGCCGCAAGCGGTTGCGCCGCCTTAATTCCGGCAAAAATCACCACAATTGACGCAAAAACAATCAGAAATTTCGTACCAATTCCATTGGATTGATGTTTATTCATCGGCGTATAAAAAATAAGTTGCCCGGTTTTTAGTAACCGGTTTTAGTATGAATCGAAAGGTGATCGGATCAACAAAGATAACGGAAAAGACAACGGAGAATTTTTGTTCAATAAATTCAACGATCTGTTTTTTTCATAGCAATTTCATCAAGACGGATTGTTTCTTTCCGGTTTTCTTCAGTTTGATATTTTTCGTATCGTTTTTCCTTGAGTTTTTCAATAATTTTAAGTTCTTTATTGGCTTCAAGAACAGCGTTACGCCGTCGTTCAATTTCCTCGTCGATTTGACGAAGGTGTCCGCGTACCACCTCAATTTGAGCGTTCAGGTAGGCTTCGTGTCTTCGTAAACCGAGCAAAAACTCAATGTCAATTGTTCCGGTTTGCAACCGTTGCCGTCCAGCCGTAACGTTTTCAACCAGTTCCTGTTCGAGTTCCCGTTGTTTGTCTTCAACAATCCGGCGCGCTTCGTAAGCCTTCGCAAGTTCGCCCTGCTTCTCTTTCAAGGTGTTGTCCCGAATCGTGATCAACGGTTCAAGCCGAAACCGAAATGCCATAAATGTAATCTGTAAACAATATTGCGAACATGTTCAAAAAATGAGTTTTTAGAAGTTCCCTTATTTAATTTCAATAATAACGTTTTATCCGTTTTTTACGCAAGAGCAATTTTGAAAATAAATCAATAATTGGGGCAACTTTTAAAAACTTATTTCTTTACAAACTAAAATCGACTAAAATCGATTTTGGTTGATTTCGGTCGATCAAAAAATGAGTTTTTAGAAGTTACCTTGTGTATTTTTCCTATTTTTTCTAATCATCATGTTGTTCGCATAAATCATTTTTTTGCGAAAATTCTTTGAGGAAAACTGACCTTAATCAATTTCTCTGCCGATAATAAATACATCGTTTTTTTATCGGCTGGCTAAAGGTTATCGGTTGAACGGTGTATCGACGTAGTTGTCGCCGCAAGTTATCGAAATAAAAAATGCTTGCGTTTAATCCTGAGCCTGTTTGTTAAAAGTCTATAAAAATCATCAGGGAGGATGAAGAATATGGCAGTAGCACAGTGGACACCCGAAGAAACGGCTAAACTGTGGGAAGAATTTATCCAAGATCGATCCAATCAGCAACTCCGTAATGTTCTCATTGAACGTTACATGCCGTTGGTGAAATATCATGGCGAACGTGTCGGTTCACGTCTTCCTGACGAAGTAGAATTAGACGATCTGATTTCCGCAGGAATCTTTGGTCTCATGGACGCTATCGACGCCTTCGATTTAAGCCGCGGCGTTAAATTTGAAACGTATTGCGTGCCGCGTATTCGCGGGGCAATGCTCGATGAGTTACGAAATATGGATTGGGTGCCGCGTCTGGTGCGTTCCCGCGCCCGAAAACTCATGGAAGCAAGCAAAAAACTTTCCGATAAACTGGGGCGTCAGCCAACTCACGATGAATTAGCCGGTGAATTAAATCTGTCCGCTGCCGAATTAGAACGGATGATGTTCGACGCCAACGCAGTTAATCTCGTTAGTTTGAACAAAAAATGGTTCGAAACGGACGGTTCCAAAGATATTAGTGAAATTGATCTGGTCGAAGACCAAAAAGGCGAAGACCCGACAACAAGAATTCAAAAAACCGATCTGATGCGGTTGGTCACCAAAGGGTTAAGCCGTAACGAACGGCTGATTATTATCCTTTATTATTATGAGGAAATGACCATGAAAGAAGTCGGGATGACTCTTGATTTGAGTGAAAGTCGGGTGAGCCAGATGCATAGCAGTATCGTCGAACGCTTACAAATGCAACTCGAAGAACGGCGACCCGAATTTGCAACGTAAAAATATAATGATCAATTCACAAAAATTTGTTTCCGACCGCCGTTTCCCGTTCAACACGGCGGTTTAACAGGCAGATAAACACTACTATTATATGCGTTTCGGATTCAACGGAAAACACCTGCTCTCACAATGCCAACCAACATCGAAGATTTTGTTAAACGTATTACCCGAGTGAATCGGAAATTTACGTTCATTTTTACGGAAGATTTCTTCAACATCATGGGGAAAAGCGGTGTACGGACGGATCGGTTCAAAGATATTCGCAACACAATCCGCTATGTTAATCACCGGAAAGGCACGGACGCCGATTTACATGTTGCGGAAGGAGCGGTTCTGTTTGATGTTGAAGTGGCTATTGTCGATAACGGTTTTTCTTGTTTCGTTACGTCGTTCAGCGAATTGACCAATGTTCCGTTCAGCGACCAAGCGATTATTTACGGCTCAGGAAATGAGGGCTTGATCGATGCGCAGAAAGCAAAGTTTCAAGTCGAATCCTTTTTTGTCGAAAAACATGATCAGTCTATTAGCACCGTCCAGATGCTCGCTGAACGTCGAAAACGTCAAATCATTCTGGTTGTTGAAAATCACGCCGATCTGAAACGTCCAAGTTTAGAACCCATTCGGAATTTACGCAGCCAACTCTATACGATTCTTGTTAATCCCGAAAAAGGACCAGTCGTCGATTGCCAAGTGAGTAAACTGTTTCAGGAAGGAAATAGCAGTTCTCTTTCGACATTACTGAACATGTTCTGCGTTCATTACAGTTAAACGATATTGGCAATGATACAGAAATTTCCTGATTATTTCGGAATTTTTTTGTGGGTAGCAGTCTGGTCAATATCAGATAGGCGATCTTATATTAGGTAGGCGATGTTTCGCCGAAACATTGCGGGAATTAAATTTACGATGGCAATTGGTATTGGGAATCTCTAAAAATACCTTTGGTGAACCTCTAAAAATTCATTTTTAATATTTTTTTCCTAGTTCCTGGATTCCAGCCCAGACTTGTTCAAAGGTCAAACCTTTTGGATAATCGATTGTTTCTTCAGACATTTTTTAAGTAATGGTTAAGGGTTAGTAGTGAATAG
>JAIRLW010000636.1 GCA_031259095.1 Planctomycetaceae bacterium
GCCCTTTCAGGGCGAATACTTTTTTAACCTCAAACAATAATTCCACTGATATATTACGAATAAAATAAAGAAGGAAAGGGGAAACACTGCCCGAAGAATAACAATAAAACGAAAATTACGAAAGAGCAATTCTGAAAAAACAGAATATGCTTAGAGAAAAGGTCTAATATAGACGCATAAAAAAGGAAAAACGCCTAAAGTATTTTACATAACTCTAAATATAGAAAAACTTTACAAAATAAGCGGTTTTCAAAATCGCCTGTAAAAATCACAACGACCAGTGAAAAAAACAACACTGAGCCATAGGGTCGCCTATCCGACGCGATGTTTCGGCAAAAAGTTGCCACTTTACTTGGCTTCACCGTTACTGAATAATTATCAAAATAGACAGTTACCGTTTTGCGTTGAACAAATCAATTGTTTTTTTCCAAGCGTTTTCAACCAACGGTGAAATCCGACTCCAGTCGTATTGTTCTTCAACGAGTTGACGACCCGCTTGAACTAATTTTGCACGTTTTTCCGAATCGTCGAGCAATTCAACACAACGATTCGCAAATGTTACCGGCGTATCGGCAAGAACAATATTTGTCTCGTTTTTGATATTCAATCCTTCAGCGCCGACGGTTGTCGAGAGGACAGGAACTTTGGCGGCAAACGCTTCGAGAATTTTAAGCCGTGAACCGCCGGCAATACGAAGCGGAACAATTTCCAGACATCCTTCTTTGAGTAGTTGCCGAACGTCAGCGACGGAACCGGTAAAACGAATCTGATCTGTTTGTAGTTTCAAGAACCGCTCCGGCGGTTGACGACCAATAACAGTTAATATTACATTTTGTTTCCGCTTCAGAATCAGCGGAAAAATATCACGGATAAACCATTCAACCGCATCCTGATTCACCAACGCATCCATTGAACCGCAATACACGAGATGATTGGATTTCGGCGTATTTTCAATTTCGTCATACGGCGCAATCGCAACTCCATTGGGAATAACACAAAAATCATGAAGTCCAAATTCGTTGCGCAAACGTTGAGCGTCGTTGTCGGAAACAACAGAAAGATAATCGGCTTTCCGGTAATATTTTTTTTCAAAACGATAAAGCTTCAAGGCTTCGTGGATTCCGAGCAATATTTTGAACGGATTCCGCGATATTTTTGCAACACGTTTCCATGAAAGATATTCGACATTATGCGTACAAATAAATTGCGGTAAATTATTGATACAAAAATTATAAACGGCATAATGTGTCCATTCGATATGAACCAGATCGAAATGTTTTTCCCGTACCAATTGCCGAAGTTTTTCCGAATAGTTGTGCGAAAAATGCCGCCGGACGGAAATGGGAAGCGGATGCAATAAAGAAGGAATTGTTCCGAGAATAATTTTTGGAACGGAATTGTAAATAGCGGGACACGGTACAACAATGACGTCAAATCCGGCATGTTCCATTTTTCGGATATTTTCTTCCTGATTGCCGGAATCACAATGAGCGAGATAAGTAATCCGATGCCGTTTGGCAAGAGGAGCAAGCAGTTGAAAAGTCCTAATCGACTTCCCTGAATTGTGTACAGAAGGAAGCCATTCGTCAAGAACAAGAATATCCATTTTTAGTTGATAGCGGACAGTTGATAGTGGATAGTGAATAGTTACAAATTATAATTATTTGTTTTGTAATATATCAGCGGAATTTCCGTGATGGTTATTTTGTCTTAGTCCCGCAGGGACGAGAGGTGCATAACCGCCGGAATGTAGAGACGCAATGCATTGCGTCTCTACGTTTCAATAGGCGTTGCGCTCCACCCTACGGTTATACCGTTTTCCTTTTAAAAACCTGTTTTATGTTTTCGTTTAACTCCGCAATTTAAGGTGTTTTTACAGTTCAAAAACCGGTTTTTAATTGAAGGTAAACATAAAGTTACGTAACAGTCCATTTTTTATCGTTGAAAATAGAAATCGCGTATAAAAAATATTGACCAAACCAAATGGTATTTTTAGGGATTCTCGGTTACCAGAGATTTCTCTGATGATTCGGCGGATTTATTGTCGGATTCTTCGGCAATGAGTTTCCGTTCGGTTTCCATTTCGTGAAACCAATGTCCGGCATTTTCGAAGAGACGGAGTTTGTCGAGAATTTCCAACGCCTCGCTATAACGTTGGGTATGTCGGTACAGAGTCGCTAATAACAGAAGCATTTCAATATCGCGCGGATTTTTTTTGATCAACGGAAGAATCAGCGATTCCGTACCAAACCAATCACCACGAAGATAACGTGTTATTGCTTCACGAAATGTTTTATCTTTTTCGTCTGTTGTTGACATTGCGTTCAGAAACCGGCTCCTCAACGCCGCAACCGTCAACAACATCATCCACGAAACAAAGAAGACAATCAATAAAATATTCCGTTGCCCTGTTGTGATCATTGCCGTCCAATAAAAATTCACTATCAGAAACGTGTCCAGCAATAGCGCAAAAAATAATGCGATCACTAAAAATGTCCAATGACCATACTGAACGATTCCTCGATAACCAGGCCAAAACGAAAACATCTTTTAATAGTGGAGAGTTGATAGTGGAGAGTGGAAAGTTGGTTGTGGGGAACCTCCCAAAAGACCATTGGTCAAAAACAAATTTGTTTTACAAAAATTTTTCAATTTAAAAAACTCTGTGATTAAAATTTATGAAGCGGTCGTTCTCCACTCTCCACTACTTATCGGTACACTCTTGTACTTTCTTCTTTGGTGAGAGGCGAACTGAGACCGTCGGACATGACCTGAACACTGATTCGATGGTCGCCGTCTGAAAGACATTTTGCAGCGATTTTATATATTTTTTCGCCTTTTGCTTCTAGTTGTGTGAGCGAATCGAAGATAATAATATTACCATTGGCTTGGTAACGCACCGGACCGTCAGCCCGTGCGAAAGTAATTCCGTCGGAAAGATTCGCCCGAACTTTGACATTGCCGGCGGCTTTTGTTCCTTTGTTGATAACACGAATCTCGTACTCCGTTTCCTTGCCGACTTCAACAAGATTCGACTCGCCAACCACTTCAAAGGAAATTGCCGATAAACCGTCAATAACGATTGATTTTGTTTCTTCGGCTTTCAGATTGTTTGGACCGATTCCTTTGAAACGAATCGAATGATCGCCGGTTTGCGACGGCAACAATACCAATTCGATTTCACCTGCATCCTGTGCCGGAAGTTCTTTGAGCGCCCAATGAACGGAGTGAGTTTGCGGTTCGTAAACACCGTTCTGGTTTGTACTGACAAATTTGACCGCCACCGGAAGCGTTGCAATCAAATCGACGTCTTGTGTCGGTGCAGAACCTTGATTGGCGACAATTAATCGGTAAGTTGATTTTCTTTCTAAAAATTGCTGAGTTGCTCCATCGATACCGAGTTTTAGAATTGGAGCCAACGCGCGAATAGTTGTTTTTTCTTCAACTGTCAGATTGCCGTTTGCCTTGACCACCAAACGATTAACCAGATTACCGGGTCCGGTGCAGGTAAGCGGTAACGTTAATTTTTTTACTTCTTTTGGTTTCAGAATGTCCACATTTTTATTGACAAGCACTTTGCCGTCTTTGTGATACAAACCGTCAGGAATATATTCTTCCAGAACAATACCGGTAGCAGTGGCGGAACCGGGATTGGAGATAGTAATTTCAATATTGGCGGTTTGACCGAGTTGAATTTCTTGCGGAGCTTTAACATCCACTTTAAGCATGGGACGAGTTACCGAAATTCGGGCAGACGCTTCCGCGCTGTAATTGATTACCGCAACACTTCCTATTTCGCCTTCCCGAAACGGAAGAATTCGCATTTCCAAAATCATTTGGTCATTAGCGTCGAGATTACCGAGCGACCAGTAAAGTTCGCCGGTTTCTGCGCGGGTTGCTTCGGGAGTGGTGGACAGAAGTCGGGTTCCCTGCGGAACACGGTCTTTCACAACAATATTTTTCGCGGTAGAACGTCCGACATTACGCAAAACAATTTTGATCGTTGCCGGTTCGTTGATTTTAATTTCCGGCGGAAACGTTTTTTCGAGTGTAATGTGCGGCGTTTGCGAACCTTCGAGAATGGACGCTCCCGGAATCCCTGTTCCCTCTGATTCTTCCTGACGATTGGGCGGAGTACGGTTATTTTGTGAAGAACGAATTAACGCTGTTTTTGCCGGAATCGATGTTGAGGTATTGAATTCCTGATTGATTGACGGGTTATTTAACTGGTTTGCGTTTGCCGACGAATTTTGCAATGGCAATGTTTGTTGTGATGCAATCGGAGCGGATGGAATATCGTTTATTGGCGGAACAGCAACCGACTGGTTTTCCGCCGCAAAAGGATCGGCATTGCTTAACGGGTTGGCGGTTCCGGTCAATGGAGCAGCAACCGGAGATTCAGGTGATTCCTGAAACGATTCAGGTGTTTGATATTGAAACTGTTGTTCGGTTGCCGGAGTATTAGGCGACGCATTCAATAGATTGTTGGGAATACGTTGCGGTTCCAACGGAGCAGGCGGCGCCGGTTGAGCGAAAGGCGAATCGTTACCGAATCCTGCCGGTTCGGAAATATTTTGCGGCGACGAAACGGGCAACGGTTCCGGCATTGCACTAAAACCCGACGTGTTACCGGAAGGCGAACCAGCAGGCACACTGGAAAATGAACCAGGAGCGGAAAAACCGGAGGTGGAATCCGATTGCATTGCGGTTTGTGAAATCGGCGACGGAACCGGTAACGGGGTTGGCTGCAATTTTGTTGGCGGAACCGGAAGTGGTTGCACAACGATGGATTTGGAGGGTAAATCGTTTCTATTTCGAGGTTCTTCCTCTTCTGTCCGAAGCGGATTCGCGGCGGGAACATTGCGCCGGGTCAGTTTTCCAGACGGAAGTTGACCGCGAACCACATAATCCGGTTCATTGACAGAACAGGGCATTTCTGCCGCAAGAGCGATCTGCGATTCGCCCGGAGTGAAAAAATGATGGGTTTCTCCTTTGAAAAGTACCCAAGTGACGCTTCCAACAATAATAAAGAGAAGGACACTTCCAATGCCGAATGTCGATAATTTCATGGCTATACGAAGATGAATCATCCTGATACCGAATAAATTGAACATTTTTTGGTTCAAAATATTCGTGTTGTCTTCCTGACAAAATCTTTCCGACGCCCAAACAACAGTTTATCTTTGGACGTTTGAAAATACGTTGATAGGAAGTCTAGCAAAAAACCGGAAATCAGAAAAGACCAATTTTGAAAAAATATTGAAAACTTCCAAAAATTCGTTTTTAATCACAAAATTAGTTCGTCCCATTTGTTCCGAATGTCCCTATCGTCCCTAAAATTTAAGGCTAAAAGACGATAGAGACATTAGGGACCAATGGCAAATATTCCCTTAAAACCTAAATCCCAAAATAATCAGAAGGGGGCATTGTTGTAAAATGGAAAGGTGTTAGAATAAACACTCAAATTAAATTAGTTGTGCATACCGAAAGAAAATTTTCTCAAAAAAATGAAAAAAATTGTTTTTTTGTGAAAAATCTCTTGACGGACTTTTAGTGTTTACTATAATCAGTCCCTTGTGCTGATGGTATGCGCCTCGAAATAGCGATAAATCGTGCCGAAAAACGCGATTTTCCCTCTCAAGTTGACAATCGGTTTTAACCGATAACGTCAAGAAGTAAAATAAATTCGTTTCAATGAATTTATTTTCATAAGAGCTGTTTGTCATATCGTTTATGTTTGGCAGTCTGTCACCACATTTAACGTACTCAATACATCAAAATTTGTTCTCATTTTTCGACAAATTACTGAATTTGTTGGATTTTGTTAAAAGTTCACAATTTTCCTGATTGAATCTTTCAATTACAATTTACAACTATTAACTTCGCCGAAGGGGCGAAAACGAAGGTGAGAGGGCTGCGTATGAAAAATGTTTTTGATACAATATTAGAAACAGGGCATGATGAAGAATTTATACCTGTCGTAACCGATGACTTCCGACCAACGGACGCACCAGCCGGTTCTCCGGCAAAGTTGGAAGTTCTGGCAGAACGAGTGCGTAAAGGCTTACCACTCTGGCACCCCGAAGATCGGGTCGATTACGCCGGTTTAACTGGCGCCGTCCGACCACGCGACTAAATTTTTAGCATTGATTTTTTTATTCGTATCGCCATTAACGGATTACTTCGTTCATGGCGATTATTTTATCGCTCATCGGTTTTGAAACTGCAACTTTATCAAAAAAATCGCTTACTCTGACGTGAATCCCACAAAAAACAAAACGTTACGTTTTATTCTTTTACCATTTTGTCTAAATTTGTTTTAAATTCTTTTTCGTCAATTGGTTCGATTTTTAGGAAATCGTCATTGTTTCCGCTTCGGAGAATTTCGATTTTACGTTGTGCGGTTTCAAGAATTTTATGACAATGCTTTAGAAGTTGGACTCCTTCTTCATAGCGAAGCAAGGCGGTTTCCAAATTGGTTTGACCATCATCTAGTTGCCGTAGAATTTCCTCTAAACGGGTCAACGATTCTTCAAATGTTTTGGCAGTCATTGTTTTGCGAAAGATGACAAACAGGCGCCGCCCGGATTCGAACCGGGACATGACGGTTTTGCAAACCGTTGCCTTAGCCATTTGGCTACAGCGCCGTTTCGGATGTCAGTAAAACACCCTATAAAAGGTATAATCGGCAAATTCATCCTTGTTGTCCAAAATTAATACAAGGCGTCTCTAAAAATTAATTTTATTTCGATTTCAATCGACTGAAATCGATTAAAATCGAATCGTTTGTTTTTGGAAAAGGGTATATTTAGAGGTTCCCTACAATATTTAACAATGCTCTATCGGTTGATCAATCTCGTAAATATTAGAATTTTCCAAAAAGT
Source organism: Planctomycetaceae bacterium (assembly GCA_031259095.1). Classification (GTDB taxonomy): domain Bacteria; phylum Planctomycetota; class Planctomycetia; order Pirellulales; family Thermoguttaceae; genus WRKP01. The sequence continues at coordinate 6,885 of JAIRLW010000636.1, forward strand.
AAAAAGTAAAGGTAAAAAGTTCCCAATTCGCCTAGCGTCCATCGGTTGTGGTTGTAAACATTAAAAAATTTACAAGAAAATTGTTATTTTACAAGGGATACTCTGAAAAACTTTGACGATTTTGCCGATAAATCGGATATAAACGTTGTTATGTTTTAACATTGCCCAGTTTTTTCAACACATTGATCATGTCAACCCGATTACTGATTTTTGCCGGATTACTGATGTTTTTCCTTGCACCGCAAGGATTTACGCAAACAAACGATTCGAAAAGCGATACAACATTGACGGCGGACATTCTTATTGCAACTCTTTACGCCAAAACAATGGACGAAAAAGAATATTGTGAACATATTATTCGGTTGCGGGACGAAAAAAAACTTCCAAGCCGGATTTTCTACGGTGTTTATCGTAAATCAATAACTCTGGAAAAAAATCGACGTTTTACTTATTTCCAGACTGCTTTGGAAATTCTCTGCAAACGCGAAGGAATTATTTTGGAACAACCGGTTTCATTCAAACCGCTTAATGCGTTCAGTGCAACACCGACAAAAACATCTGTTACCGTTTCAAAAAATTCGCCGACTTCTGTCGGAAAACAAAATCCGTTTTCTTTTATTCCCAAACTTTATCGCAGTTGGTTTTCACGATAATCGCATCATTGCCGGAGTTTTTTATTTAATTATTGAATGGGAATTTCTAAAAAACCATTTTTTGACAGGATAAAGCCGACGGAACTCGACCGAAATCAATTTTAGTCGAATTCAGTCGATTAAAAAAATTCCTTAATGTTTTAATGTCCGCAACAGGCGCAACCGGATGCTTTGGGGAAGTTTGGGTTTTCGATGGAAAAACCGCGTCCTGATACCGTATCGATAAAATCAATTTCCGTACCGTCAAAATGCGGATCGTATTTTTTGAGCGTTGCTAACTTCACGCCGTTCCATTCATATTTCGTGTCATTGATTTCATCGAAAGCGGTATCGAAATTGAGCGCGTATTGCATTCCGCTGCAACCGCCGCCCAAAATGCCGATTCGTAAAAACGTTTCCTCGCCAAGATTTTGGGCTTCTTTGATCTTTTTAACTTCTTCAGAAGCCGTCGAAGTCATTGTAATAGACATGGGATTGTCCTTTCATTGTATTAAAATATTGTTGTCTGGATTGTGGGCAACAGACGGAGTTACCCGACAACAAACACTATTATCCCGATCAACCGTCAATCCGTCAAGCCCATCTTGTTCTTGGTTAAAATTATGTTATACTATTTTTCATCATTTGTTTTTCTAATTTTTTTCCATTTTTTTAGATAGGTTCCATGCCCTATTTTCATACCTATCCCTAAAATTTTCCATATTTTTTCCCTAACTTCTGTGATGAACTCCCACCAATCGGAACAAATTTTTATGCGCGGTGTTCGCGGCGCAACAACTGTTGAAGAGAACACCAGCGGCGCGATTCTCAAAGGAACACGTGAATTGCTTGCTCTGATGATTCGCGCTAATAATATCGAACCAAACGATGTTTGCAGTGTTTTATTCACGACCACCACTGATTTAAACGCTGAATTTCCGGCTCTTGCCGCACGTCAGTTTAATTGGATGAATGTTGCGTTAATGTGTGGTCATGAAATGGACGTTCCTAATTCGTTGCGAAAATGTGTTCGGATTCTGATTCATTGGAATACTGTTAAAACGGCGGAAGAGATTGTGCATGTTTACATTCGCGGCGCAGAAAAACTCCGACCGGATAAAGCCTCGCTTCCTTCCGTTGATTGGGATGAACTTGACCAATGGATTAGTGCCAATATCAATAACACTATTCAATCAAAACGCTAAAAAGTAGTGGAAAATCGAAAGCGGATAGGGGATAGTTTCGCAAGCGAATTTTTTATTGTAGAATTTTAATCGATTTTAATCAATTTAATTGATTTCAGCCGAATTGAGTCGATTGAAATTGATTCAATTCCTTGAATTTCAGGTTCAAGCGATTAAAATTAAAAACTTGTAACAATAGTTTTTTTTTACTTACTGTTTGAGTTATTATAATTAACTATTTAAGTTATTATAATTAACCGTTTAACTTTAACCGATTTTACACAAAAATGAATGAAAATTATGACATTGGTTTGATGGGTCTTGCCGTGATGGGACAGAATCTGGTTCTCAACATGGTTGATCATGGTTATAACGTTGCGGTGTTTAACCGTACCATTTCCAAAGTGGATGAGTTTGTCAACCAGCCCGAATGCAAGGCAAAAGGCGGTCATCTTATCGGGACTCACTCTTTGAAAGAACTTGTTTCAAAATTGAAACGTCCTCGCAAGGTGATGCTTATGATTCAATCGAAAGATGCAGTACCGGCGCCGGAAACGGCGTTGTATCCGAAAGTGGCGGCGATTGATGCGGTGATTGAGGAACTCTTGACGTTACTCGAACCCGGTGATGTGATCATTGACGGCGGGAACACGCATTTTCGCGACACAGAACGGCGTACAAAATTTGTTGAAGACAAGGGATTTTTGTACATTGGTACAGGAGTTTCCGGCGGTGAAGAAGGGGCGCGAAAAGGTCCCAGCATGATGCCGGGCGGTTCTGAAAAGGCGTGGAGTCTTGTTAAGGACATTTTTCAGTCGATTTCTGCAAAAGTTGGTATAAAAAAAGATATTCCCTGTTGCGAATGGGTTGGTCCTCGCGGAGCCGGACATTACGTTAAAATGGTTCACAACGGTATTGAGTATGGCGATATGCAGTTAATTTGTGAAGCGTACTGGATGCTCAAAAACGCACTCAATTTTTCCAATGAAGAAATTTACGCAACATTTTCTGAATGGAACAAAGGGGAACTTGACAGTTATCTGATTGATATTACCAAAGATATTTTCACTGTTAAAGATAAAGAAACGGGAAAATATCTTGTTGATTTAATTCTTGATACGGCTGGTGCTAAGGGAACCGGTAAATGGATGAGTCAACTTGCACTTGATGTTGGTGCGCCGAGCAGTCTTGTTACCGAAGCGGTTTATGCGCGGTGTATTTCGGCGATGAAAGAGTCGCGTGTTCGCGCTTCGAAAATTCTGAACGGTCCCGCCGGAACCTATAACGGCGATAAAAAAATATTTGTTGAACAAATTCGTAAAGCTCTTTACGCTTCTAAAATTTGTTCGTATGCTCAGGGTTACGTTCAAATGCAGGCTGCCGGCAGGGAATATGACTGGCAGTTACAATATGGTCCGATAGCGATGCTCTGGCGCGGCGGCTGTATTATTCGTGCGGTGTTTCTTGAACGGATTAAGGAAGCGTTTGACGCTGATCCGAAACTCGAAAATTTGTTACTTGCTCCTTATTTTAAGGAAGTGGTTGAATCGGCTCAGGATGCGTGGCGTCATGTGGTTAAGACGGCGATTGAGTTGGGGATTCCGGTTCCTGCGTTTTCGACGGCGTTGTCGTATTACGATTCATACCGTTCGGAAGTTCTTCCTGCAAATTTGTTACAAGCGCAACGCGATTACTTCGGAGCGCACACTTATCTGAGAACCGACAAACCCGGTGAAGGTCCCTTCCACACCGATTGGATCACCGAAAAACGATAAACCGAAAAACAATAGCAGATGTATTTGTCCAGTAATTGGAAATCATCTAAAATTACCGGTACAATATATTTATACTCATTGCACTTTAAAATTCGGTTTTTATTTTTAGAACACAAAATAGGATCAATAAACATTTAATTATTTTCAAGTTGAGAAATTGCACGATGAGCCCTATTTTCATGTCGAATTGTTGAACAAATTTTCGCCCCGAAGGGGCAATCGGCATTAGCGTAGGACAACGCCCTACGTAACAAATATAAAACCATGAAATAAAAAGCCCTGTAAGGGCGGCAACAATAAGATTACGATATTTCGGCTTGCGCCCTTTCAGAGCGAAATATTGTACAATATTTTGGCTCGAAATCTGAGCACCTTTACTTGAAAC